>NZ_JBFBKP010000012.1:0-73640 GCF_040702285.1 Arthrobacter sp. NPDC080086 | reverse complement strand
AAGCTCGCCCTCATCGTCTGGGCCGCCGACATCCTGACCCGCAAGCAGAAGCTCCTCGGCCAGTGGAAACACGCCGTCGTCCCCCTGCTGCCCGTGGGAGGCATCATCATGGGCCTCGTCGCCCTGGGCCACGACCTCGGCACCACCATGATTGTCATGCTCATCCTCGCCGCCACCCTGTACTACGGCCAGGTGCCCATGAAAGTGATCTACATATCAGGAGGCGCATCAGCTGTCGCGGCGCTGATCCTCGCCGCCACCAGCGGCAACCGCATGGGCCGGATCTCGTCCTGGCTCGGGGGCGGCTCCGCCGATGACTCGCAAGGGCTCGGGTATCAGGCGCTGAACGGCCAGTACGCCCTGGCCTCCGGCGGCTGGTTCGGCACCGGCCTGGGCCAGAGCCGGCAGAAGTGGAACTGGATCCCGGAGGCGCACAACGACTTCATCTTCACCATCCTGGGTGAGGAACTCGGGTTCGCCGGCACCCTGCTGGTGCTGGCACTCTTCGCCGTGCTCGCCGTCGCGATCTTCAAGACCATCGCCCGGACCGAAGGGACCTTCGCCCGGGTCCTCTCCTGCAGCGTCGTCACCTGGATCATCGGACAGGCCGTCATCAACATCGCCATGGTCAGCGGGCTGCTCCCGGTGATCGGCGTGCCCCTGCCGTTCATCTCCTACGGCGGCTCCGCGATGGTGTCCTCCCTCGCCGGCATCGGCATGATCCTCGCCGTCACCAGAAACCCTCACACCGTTTCGCCTGAACCCGGCCCTCTCGCGCCCGCCCAACGGGGTGCGAAGGCCAAAAAATGACATCTAAAAGGGAAAATACGGAAATGACTGATATGCGCGCGTCCACCGACCCCGAACTGAACTTCGACACCTCGGCACACCACTCCAGGCTCCGGGTGGCAGTAATGATCGTTGTCGGATTGGTGACCGCCCTCGCGGTCGGACTGTTGAAGTCCTGGACCTACGCCCCTGCCGTGGGCTGGGCCGTGGCCTCGCTGACCTACCTGGTCTGGGTGTGGGCCGTCATCGGGCGGCTCCAGTCAGCTGCCACAGCCGCCCACGCGCGGCGCGAAGATCCGGGACGTGCGGGCTCGGATGCCTTGGTCCTCACGGCCACCATCGCCAGCTTCGCCGGGGTAGCTCTGATCCTGATGGATGCCGCCGATGCCCAGGGGGGCACCAAGGCTGCCGTCATTGCCATGGCCCTCGCGAGTGTGGCGCTCTCATGGTTCCTCGTCCACACTCTTTTCACGCTCCGGTACGCCTCCATCTACTATCGTGACAAGGCGGGGGTTGACTTCAACGAGACTAAACAGCCCCGGTACGCGGATTTCGCCTACCTCGCCTTTACTGTCGGCATGACCTTCCAGGTCTCCGACACTGACCTGAACAGCGATGCAATCCGCACTACGGTGCTCCGTCAGGCGCTCCTGTCCTATCTTCTGGGCGCAATTGTCCTCGCGACCACCATCAACCTTGTGTCCGGGCTGATCCACTAAGAACTGCTGCGCCATCCGATCGGCCCACATACAACCTGCTGCCCTTTTTAGGGGGCTGGAAATGCGCGAAGTCCCACGAGAGGTGGCAACGAAGCTGTCGAGGATCGGACCGATGGCCGGCAATGCGGGGAGTGGTGCAACAGACCGTGGGGGAAAGAGCATGCTCGCAGGGCTCGCATCCAAGCGGTCGTCCGCTGGCGCGGCCGGCTGTTGGGTCCAGTGCCTTGCGTCGCAGAGCTCCGGCTGCCCTGGCCCTGTTCTGACGTCTTCGACGTTTTTTGGCTGCTGTCCTTCGGATCGTACGTGCCCGCTCCGGCCCGTCTAGCCCCTTCGTTCCTCCGGGGCCTGCGGTGCAGGAATTTCCCTCCGGCGCTCCTTCGTCGCTTATTTCCTCCGGGAATTTCCCGCACCTTGCCTTCGGTAGACAGGCCTCCGTCGGGCACAGCTCCGCAAGCTCCGCCAGCAGCCAAAAAACAACGGGGGGAGAGGGGGAGCTGGTCGGTCACCTGAGCCGCCCCACCCACCGGATCCTCTGCAAAAGGAGCAACACCATGAACGAGAAGCTGAACCTCAATGGCCCCGCCGACCTGATCGCCGCCGTCCCGCACCTGCTGGGCACCACGCCCACAGAGTCGTTCGTCGTCCTCACCGCCCGGGCGGGCGCACTGGGCGCGACCCTGCGGGTAGACGCCCCGGAGTACACCGAACCGGTGGCCTACGCACAGACCCTGACCAGCCACGCGGCCAACGACGAGGAAGCGACCGCGTCCTACGTCATCGTCTACACCGACGAAGACCCGGACGGCTACCCCTACGCCGCGCACGTCGCGGCCCTGGTCAACGAACTCGCAGCGGCCCGGATGCCCGTGCGAAACGTCTGGCTCGTCACCTCGACCCACTGGGCCGAATTCGGCACCGACGAGAACCACCCGCTGGACGAGATAACCGACAGCCAGGCCAACGCCGCCCTGACCTACCTGGGCAGCGCCACCGACATCGACGTCTACAACCCCGCCCTGCTGGGAACCTGGGCGCTGCGCGTCGAAGCCCCCGAAGGCACCGAGGCCCAGACCGAGGCAGCGTGCGAGGCGTGGGCAGTGCTGCTGGACGGCACCGCGACCCCGGACGGCCAAAGCGCCCGGGACCTCGCGGCCGCGTTCCAGAACAAGTTCATCCGGGACTTCATGTTCCGGGAGACCATCACCACCCACAACGGCAGCTTCGCTGACGTTATGCTCGGCAAATTCACCGGCCGCCCCGACTGGGACCGCATCGACCGCGCCGAAGCAATGGCCTTCGAACTGATGAAAGCAGTCCCGGCAGGCCAGCGGGCCCCCATGCTGACCCTGATGGGCTGGCTGGAATGGCTCAAAGGCAACGCTACCGGCGCCATCCGCTACCTCAAGCACGCCGCCAACGACGTCCCCGGCTTCCGGCTCGCGGTCCTCCTGCAGGAACTGATCAACCGCGGCACCATCGCCGAAGTCGCCCGGAACGTCGAAACCTCCTACAAGCGCCGCATGATCTAGGCACGAAACAAGGACGGCCCTGGGATCGAATGACCCGGGCCGTCCTTTTGCGCTCCTCCGGCCGCCCATACGCTCGCGCGGGCGCAGCCACCGGATCCAGGAATCAGACACAGATCCCGGCTAAAGTGGAGGGACGAACACGGCACCAACGCGGGGGAGCGCCACCATGAGCCACGAATTCACCATGACCAAGGACGACGCCCGGCCCGCCAACCCCAGCCTGGCCGAGGACACCCTGGAACTCAGCCTGCTCACCGCCGGCGAAAAGATCGGCCCGGTCGATACCGAATGGGCCCAGGAACACCACAACTTCTAACGACCAGGCAGCGAGACGCTGCCCCACAGATTTCCTTTGCAGAGGGAAAACAGAAGGCGCCGGCACGAGCAATCGTGTCGGCGCCTTCGCTTTTAAAACCCTCGTGCCCGCAACGCCCACAGCGCCGCGGCCACCGCGCCGTTCAGGCCGGCCACGAACAGGTCGCCGGCCAAAGGCCGGCCCACAGCCAGATCGACAGCAACCAGGGCCAGTGCCCCCACAAAGGCCACGGTGAAGACCACCGCCAGCGCCAGCGGCCACCGCTGCCGGGGCCGATGCGCGGGCGAATGTCCCAGGTCTACGTTGCCCATGCCCCCAGCGTAGAACTAAAGACCAGATCGGTCGTCCGCTGGCGCGGCCGGCTGTTGGGTCCAGTGCCTTGCGTCGCAGAGCTCCGGCTGCCCTGGCCTGTACCTTGCGTCTTCGACGTTTTTTGGCTGCTGTCCTTCGGATCGTACGTGCCCGCTCCAGCCCGTCTAGCCCCTGTCGTTCCTCCGGGGCCTGCGGTGCGGGAATTTCCCTCCGGCGCTCCTTCGTCGCTTATTTCCTTGAGGGAATTTCCTGCCCCTTGCCTTCGGTAGACAGGCCTCCGTCGGGCACAGCTCCGCAAGCTCCGCCAGCAGCCAAAAAACAACGGGGGAAAGGGGACGCTGGCCGGTCACCTGAGCCGCCCCACCCACCGAATCCTTGGGCAAAAAGGAGCAACACCATGACCACCAACCCGACCCTCGAAATGCTCGACCCCGCCACCCTGACCGTCGACATCAACGTCCGCAAAGACGCGGCCCTGACCGCCGACTTCATCGTCAGCATCAAAGAACACGGCGTCATGGAACCGGTCATCGCCCACCGCAAGGAGGACGGCACCGTGCACGTCCTGATGGGCCAGCGCCGCACCCGCGCCGCCGTCGAAGCCGCCCGGACCCTGATTCCGGTGATGATCATCGAATCCCCCGAGGAGGCCGAACGCATCGTGACCCAGGTCGTGGAGAACATCCAGCGCACCGAGCTGACCGAAGCGGACGAAGCAGACGCCTACCACCAGCTGTCCCTTATCGGCATCTCGGCCGCCACGATCGCCAAGAAGACCGGACGGACCAAAACCACCGTCGAGGGCGCACTGAAGGCTAAAGCCTCCGACGCCGGAGCCGCCGCCCTGGGCAAGGGCTACACCATCGATGAAGCGCTCATCATGGCCGAATTTGAAGGCGACGAAGACGCCACCGAGGAATTGGAGTCCGTGCTCGCGGACGAAGCCGACCAGCTCCTGCACGTCGCACAGCTCCTGCGCGACCGCCGGGCCAGCGAAGCCGCACGCGCCGCGCTCGTTGTCGAGCTCGAGGCGGCGGGAAAGACCATCGTGGAGGCCGCCGGGTACTACGACGAGGACGAGAACCTGTACGTCAGCGCCGCCAAGCGTGCCGACGGGGAAGCGGCCACCGACGAGGACGCCAACGCCTACAGAATCAGCACCGACTACCGGGGAAAGCACAACGCCGAACCCGTCATCACCGGCTGGAAAGAGCTGGGCTTCGTGTCGAGGTACAAGCGGTACGACGGCGGCACCCAGGCCCAGAAGGGGCCGATGACCGATGACCAGAAAGCCGAGCGCAAGACCCTGATCGCGAGCAACCGCGAGATGGAGAGCGCGACCAAAGTCCGCCGCGAGTTCATCAAGACCCTCCTGTCACGCAAGACCGCGCCGAAGGGCTGGCAGTACTTCACCGTCCACGCCATCACCCACTACTCCGAGACCGCCAGCGGCTACGACGGCAAGGTTGCCAGCGAAATGCTCGGGACCAAGACCGGCGAGGACACCGACCGGTGGGGCTGGAACCCGCTCCGGGACCACACCGACAAAACCACCGCACGGCCCGAGTTCTCCCTGATCGCCCTCATCTGCGCCGGATACGAGAAGACCATCCAGAAAGACTCATGGCGCTCCGCCGAGAAGCGGCACTTCGACTACCTGAACCAGCTCACCCAGTGGGGGTACACGGCCAGTGCCGTGGAGCAGATCATCATTGACAAGCACACCACCGAGGGCGAATAGTCCGGCTTAGGCCGGGTGACTGAAACCCCCAATGCAGAAGCCAGGCCCTTCCACCCGAAAGGGTGGAAGGCCGGGCGGCTGGATCGTCCCCTTATCGCAACTGCCCGGCCACTGACCCCAACAGGGGCGAGGAACCTCCCGCACGTCGGGCGGTCCGCCGCCCAGGGCGAACCACAGCGGCCACTCACCAGCGACGGACCGCCATTTGCCGCGACCACGCAGCCGTCCATTCACCAGCCGCGCGACAGTGAACGAAGTTGTACCAGGCTGCGGCGGCGCTGCCCGCACGGCAATATCAACCGCCTCCAGAGTAGGTGTTGGTTGATGGCCAGCGCATGCAACGAATAGTGGATCGTCGAAGAGTCTTGGGTTGTTCACGTCATCGGCCTCAACAGACGGTCGCGCGTGATGTGTTCGCCTCTAACGGGACCAGATGGCGAAATCGCCGAACGGTGGGGGATTCGAGATAGTCTGAGGCCCCTGATCTAATGACTTAGGGTCGGCGCCACTCCTGCTTCGCGCTAGAGGTCGGTCCGCGTCGCGTTTAATCGGAGCTCGGGCCGGATGGCCTCAGCGATTTACCATTTGAAGGAAAAACTCCATGGACGGCTTACAAGACCTTGAGCTACTTAGCGTCGAGCAGCTGATTGAAATCATCCAGGAGAAGACCGGCGCAGGCGTAAATCTCTCGTTTACTGGCAAGCAGCAAGCACGGCGAATTTCTCGTTTAGTCCGGCCAAAAGTGCAGCGGAGGGTTGCAGGGCTCTCTGAAGGCAGTCCGGAAGATCAGTCGGATAATTTGCTTTTGGAGGGCGATAACCTTCAGGCCCTGGCATCGCTGTATCGGTGGCGAGGGCAGGTCGACTTGATTGTCACCGATCCTCCTTATAACACTGGCAACGACTTCAGGTACAACGACAGATGGGACGAGAATCCAAACGACCCCGGCCTCGGCGATTTCGTCAGTTACGAGGATCCGGCCCGTCACACCAAGTGGATGAAGTTTATGTATCCGCGCTTGCAGATGATGCACTCAATGCTGAAGCAATCCGGGGTCCTCGCCATCTGTATCGACCACCGGGAGTTATTCCATCTGGGTCAGATGCTCGATGAACTTTTTGGCGAAAAGAACCGGCTGGCCATCATTAACTGGCAAAAGGCATATGCGCCTAAGAGCCACGACGGTAACGTCTCCACAGCCACGGAGTATGTGCTCGTGTACGCGCGCAATGCTGAGTACGTGAAGACCGGGTTGTTGGAGCGCGGGGCTTCTACCGACGCGAAATACAGGAATCCTGACAACGACCTTCAGGGACTCTGGCGAGTAGATAACGCCACCGCCATGGGTGCTTCAACCCATGCCGGCCAGGTGTATGGGATACAGAACCCCTTCACAGGCGAGGTGCAATACCCGCCTGAAGGCCGCTGCTGGGCCGCTAGCAGGGCGCGTATGAAGAAATGGCTGGAGGAATGGGGTTCCCAGTACCAGACAGTAGACCTGCATGACCATGCCCCGTCCCCGGCCCTTGTGCTCAAAGGCATGAGAGCGGACGGCAGTATTGAACCCAGCGTCCTTGAGCGGGCCAGGATTGCCGCCGAAAAGGTCCGGGACAACGAAGTTTGGCCCGAGTTGTGGTTTGGAAAAGAGGGTCACGGGCGTCCAAACCGGAAGCGCTACCTTGAAAAGGTCAAGAAGGGGATAGTCCCCATGACGTATTGGGCGGACGTGGATTTTGATGCCATGCCCGAAGAGCTCGGTTCGGTTTCTTGGGAACATGAAACTGTGGGACACAGCCAGACTGGTATTCGTGAACTCGATGCAGTGGTTGGGAAGGGTCACAGCTTTGAGACTGTGAAACCTCTCATGCTCATGCAGCAGATCATCCAACTCTGGTGCCCTCCGGACGGGCTCATTATGGATCCGTTCGCAGGATCAGGCACAACGGGTCATGCTGTGCTCGCACTTAATGCGACTACCGGGGCGGACAGAAGGTTCATTCTTATAGAACAGGGCCGGCCGCTAAAGGGCGATTCCTATGCCAGGACGCTTACGGCAGAAAGACTGAAGCGCGTCATAACTGGGGATTGGGCCAATGGGAAGGGCCAACCGCTGGGTGGCGGATTCGCTTTCAAGACGCTTACCAAAACGGTGGACGCCAAGGCCGTCCTTCGGATGGAACGTGACGAGATGCTGGATACCGTCATAGCCTCGCATCACGACTCGGGCCGCCGACGTGGGACATCCTTGGTTCCGTATGAGGACCCGAACTATCAGTATCTGGTCGCCCGAAACGGAGATCGGCATGGTTTCTACCTGGTGTGGGATGGCCCCGATGGCAATACCGACCTCACCGAAGAAGTCTACGAAGCGTGTGTGGCGGAAGGCAGCCGAGCAAAATTGGAGCCGATATACAACGTCTATGCGAGGTACAACTTGTTCGGGACCGAGGATGTGAGGTTTTACAGGATTCCTGACCAGATACTAATCGACTTCGGATTGGATATGAGGACCGAGGCTTACACGGACCAGGGAGCAGCGCAGTGATAGATCTTTTCCAGTTCCAACGCCAGGCGTCCTCGCAGATCGCAGACCGGTTTCTTGAATATCAGGGTAACGAGGTTCTAAAGGGTACGAAAAATAATCCGCAGTCAGTACCGTTTTTTCAATCCCTGGCGGCGCTTACGGGTGCTGGTAAGACGGTTATTCTGGCCGATGCTGTAAGGCAGATGGCCGCCCCCCTTACTGTTGCCCCCATCATCCTGTGGCTCTCCAAGGGTCGCGTCGTCGTTGAACAGAGCTATGCGAACCTCTCCAATGGCGGCAAATACAATCATCTGCTTGGCGGCGCAACGGTCAGGCTGCTCAGTGAATACGACCCTGCAGACGTGGAAGTGGCGGACGAGCCCTCAGTCTTCTTCGCAACAGTCGGCACCTTCAATCAAAAGGACATGGAAGGTGGCAACCGCAACATTTTCAAGGCCGATATCGACACCACTGGAACGTCGACCTGGGCTGCTCTGGCAGAACGCAAGAACTCGGACGGCGTCCGAAGGCCGCTGTTCGTTGTCTATGACGAAGCACAAAACCTTTCCGAGCAACAGACGGACCTTCTGTTAACGCAACAGCCTGACGCCTTCCTGCTGGCCAGCGCGACGATGCGCCTGCCCCAGCTGATGGTCCAAGAGATCGACCACCTAAGAAGATCGGGCAGGAGCGATGAATGGCTTGTCACTTCCGTGCAGTCGACAACTGTGGTTTCTCAAGGGCTCGTAAAAAGTACGATTCTACTGGCTGGCTACAAAAGCCCCATGGAGGAGACCATTACGGCCATGTTGGCCGACATGCGGGAGGCTGAGAAGGACGCCCTTGAATACGGCATTGATACCTTGCCGAAGGCGATTTACGTCAGTAAAACCAACGTTTTGGCCGACGATGCCTTCCGTAAAGACAACCCACAGCAGCCATTTGGACAGAGGCAGGCCCCGCCGATCCTGATCTGGCGATACCTCACCGAACAGTGTGGCGTCGACGCAAGTGAGATCGCCGTGTACTCGAACCTCGATGTCCATAAGAACTACCCGCTTCCTCCTGAATTCATCCTCTTTGGGGGAGGCGAAAAGGACTATGCCGACTTCACTGCCGGCAAGTATCGACACATCATCTTCAACCTGACCCTGCAGGAGGGGTGGGACGATCCTGACGTCTACTTCGCATACGTCGATAAGGCGATGGAATCCAATGTGCAGATCACGCAGGTTATCGGACGGGTTCTGAGGCAACCCGGGGCAAGTCATTACGCGCCCGAGCGATTGAATACAGCACATTTCTATGTCCGCGTAGATCGCAATGAAACGTTCAGCGATGTGCTGAGCGAGGTCGATTCAAGGCTCGGTCAAGATGCCCCCGAGATCAGAATTATTGCCGCCGCTCCTGGCTCCAGCAGGCCAAGGGAACTAAAGCCGAAGCTGCGTAGGGAGATACCCCGGACGGCCCTAAGCTCCCAAGACGCGGTTTTACCCGTCGAAACTCTTTTGTCGAAAATGCTTGACTACAGCGACTCGGTCAAGAACACGACCGGGATCGGCAGCCGGCAGCTCGTATACCAGACAGTAGGGGCTGGCACTCAAACCGTGCAGGATTGGGAAGACTACGAGGAGTCAAACAAGGTATCAGCGCGCTGGATCTTCCACCGGGAAGTGCTTCGTCTCTTTCCGCGTGCCCTCGATGTAGCCAGCACAGCAGACGAACGGTTTGATGTTTCTATCGGAGTGGGCAGCAAAGCGTTCGATCAAATCAAAGACCTAGCTCGCCGCGTAGTACAGGCATACGTTGAGAACGTCCACCTTGTGCAGCGCAAGCCAAACCCCTTCGTCGTTGGTCCCATACTGATCAGGGACGGGGAGTTTGAGAAGTTCACGAATGCCCTGCATGGGGGCTACGAGGATCTGAATGACCTCGAACGTGCATACGCGCGCGCTTTAGACAAGACCGGGAACACCTGGTTCCGCAACCCCCCGCGTAGCGGGTATGGCATCCCCTTGGTGTCAGTAGGGGACACCTCAAACTTTTATCCAGACTTTGTTGTTTGGACTGCGGAGAGCGTCATCTGTGTGGATACCAAAGCACCCCACATCCTGCAGGGCGAGGCCGGACGAAAACTGCTCACGGTACAGTCGCGGAACGATACGACTGCCAGCCTTAAAATCAGGTTTGCGACGCCAGGGGAGTTTAACTCGGCCTTTGAGAAGCTGAGTAACGATGGCTGCACGCTTTGGGGGCTGAAGTCCGATGGAAGCAGACGTGCGCAGCATTTCCCTACGATTGATTCCGCGGTGGCATACATGGTGGGCTAGAGCAGGTGAGCCCTCTCTCACCAAAATCAACAGCCAAGGCCTTCGGCATTGTCCGTACTTTCCGTCGTCATCGGTCGGCGCCTTTATAACGACAAGTCTCGTGGCCATCCTGTGGCACCCAATCGACGAGAGGACATCGTCAACTGCGTGGACGCAGCGGGCCGGAACACTAGCGTGTTCTTCCCGCATCAGACCGAACGATCGCTCCTAATCAACGCCTCCGTAGTGGCAACCTTCGCAATCGTCGTGACCCGATCGGCAGGAGGAGCGAAGGTGAACCTCGAGTTTGAAATAGTGTGGAGTCTTAGACTGGCGTTGGCATGGGGGAGCAGCACCGCGAATTCGAGCGAAGGAATCCCATTGGCCCGCAAAGTTCATGTTCAGCTGATCGACGACATCTCGGGCGAAGACGCCCAGGAATCCGTTCGTTTCGCCCTCGACGATGTCGAGTACGAAATTGACCTGGCGGAAGATAACGCGGCCGCGCTGCGGAAAGCGCTGGCCCCCTACGTCGCCGGTGGCCGCCGAATCCGCAGCTCTTCAGCCGGTCTGAAAACCACCGCCAGCACCTCCAACCGGGGACAGACGCAGCGGATCCGGGAGTGGGCCGAGGCAAACGGGTACAACCCCAGCGCCAGGGGCCGCATCAGCCAGGACATCATGGAGGCATACAACGACGCCCACTAGACCGCCGGCGAGTTAAAGCGGTGGCCGTTCCTGCTTTCGGTCTTTCCCTGACGCGCTTTGTATTACATCGCGGACAATCTCATAAACGGTCCGGCCCGTCTCTTTGCTCCGTTGATCTATGAGGGCATAGGCATCTTCGGCACTGACTCCGGTACGCCCCATGAGTATTCCTTTAGCTTGCTCGATGGGGGCTGTACTCGCGACGGTCGCCGCTATGGCTTCAGTAGCCAGCTGGTGACGTTCCTTGTGGATGGCAGCGGTGACGTCAACGACCACACCCCATACCCCTACAGGTGTGTCCCCGTCCACGATGTAGTCGGCAGAGTAAAGCAGTCTGCGCTTCCGGCCCTTGCGGTCCTGGATGGGTACGTAAATGGAGGACGGCCCGCCATGGGTGGACACGTGCTCCCAATAGGCCTGGACTTTGGGTCGGTCTGCGGGCTCGATGTGGGGCATGACCATATCCATGGTGGGGACCACTTCGCCCCGCTCGTAGCCGTACATGCGGTACAACTCGTCGGACCAGCGAAAGACGCCGTCCTTGAAGTAGTACTCAACGAACCCAACGGGGCTACCGAGGAAGCCCCCGCTGGGGACGCTCCCGGGTCCGGCCCCAGGGTGATGGCTGCTGGAAGACAATCGTCGCCGTTTCTGTCATAGGACTCCGGCTCACCGCCGGGTTGGAAATATCAAGATATAGCGGCCGAAACTACTTCAAAAGCTTGAGAAACCGAGCCAACAGCAGCCGGCCGAACGCGACTTCCTAGACCGGGAAAACGGCTTCGGAACCAGGGCCGCTTCAGCCATCTGCGGTGGAGCAGGCGCTCCCTACGGCATTAAGGTCTGGGAGCGTCGATAGAACGTCGCGCGGGACATGCCGAGGTCGCGGGCAACTTGAGCCGCCGGTGCGCCGCCCTCGACCAGGCTCAAGGCACTGCGGATCTGACTGTCGGTGATCTTCCGGGGCCGGCCGCCTAGGTCCAGCCCGGCTTGCCGTCGTTTGCTGATGGAGTCCGTGACGCGTTCGCGTTTGATCTCGTGTTCCATCTGGGCGAGGGCAGCCATGACGGTGAACAGCATTGAGCCCATCGGCGTCGAGGTATCGACGTCGCCCCCTCCCAGGTTCAGGACCCGGAGGCCGGCGCCGCGGCTCCGGAGAGCATCGGCGAAGGCGAGCATGTTCTGCGTTGAGCGCCCGAGCCGGTCCAGCGTGGTGATGACAAGGGTGTCACCCTCGACCAGGGCCTCTAGTGCCCGGTCGAACTGCGGCCGCGATGACCGGGCGCCGGAGACACCGTGGTCGATATAGAGGTCATCCCGTCTGACGTCGGCGGCCAAAAGGTCTGCCTCCTGCCGGTCCGTGGACTGCTGCCGCGTCGAAACGCGCGCGTAGCCGATCAATTTCGCCATACCGGCTCCCAAGGTGTCTCATAACTAACGTTTAGTACACCGATTCAACCAGATGGTTTCGAGACGTAGTTATGAGAATCGCCGCGGCCGAGAAATTTCCCCAGATCCCGCGAAATGTTGGCCGTCATTGCCGTTGCTCTGACCAGGTCCAGTGAGACGTCTCGAATCCCAAGGGTTTTGAGACGCCGCGGTGTTCAGCGTTAGCGCACCTTCACCGGGCGGTTTGCGGGAGGGGTCTACGGGACACTATGAATCGGGGTCCGCAATGCCGCCCGTCAGAGCCGGGTTCTCGCAAATGGCGACCCGCCATCGGGTGCCGGCAGTGGCGGCGTCTCCGCTGGGGTGCGTCCACGTTGTGGGAATTATTGACCGAATAATGGACGCATCATCGAGCCTGCACGTCATGGACGACAGCCCGATACCCCAGGAAGATCTTCCGCCCTCCGCAGCGTTCTGGTGGGGTTTTGCGTGCGTGGCCGCGTGGTGTACCTGGTGCATCGGAGGACACTGTACTTACTGGGAAGAAAACTGCTGTACTGGCTAACGAGGCCCGCAGTGCCGGTGGTCGGAGCTCAATTTGGCGCCGACCACCACAGCGCCTCCGAATCAAGGAAATGACACAATGACCGCTTCGCACAACCACACTGACTCACCCAATTTGGTCCCAGGTATCGCTCAAGCCGCCATCTTCATGACGGGGGCTGTCGTCTACGGCATTATGACCGTTTCGGCCGGAAGCCCCCTCCTGTGGGCGCTCTATCTTGTTCTCCTTGCATCAGCCGCGGCCCTATCCGTAGGGGTGTTGCGGTTCCGGATCAAGCGAGAACAGAAGCCTCGATGGATTATCCCGTTGGCGTCTGCCGCTCTCATCGTCGCCGTCATTTTCGGCGCCGCACACACCGCGATTGGCCACTAGAACCCGGATCTCAAAGGGCAGTGGGAAGCCTCCGTCTTCAGTTCCAACCGAATAACGTCCGTTTGGGGATCCCTGTATGTACGGACAGTGAACCACCGGCCACGTCCGATCAATGTGTCTCATAACCTGAGTGCCTCGAAAGCCCAGGGTTCCGAGAGGCCGCAGGGCGTAGCACTTAGGGCACCTTCACCGGGCAGTTATTGCCCTCTTCGCTGGTCGGAGGGGGGTTGTTGGGTCTGGTTTGATCAGGTAGCCGACGCCGCGGAGGGTGTGGATCATCGGTGGTCCGGCGGCGTTGATCTTCTTCCGAAGGTAGGAAATGTAGAGCTCGACGTTGGTGCCGCTCCGGCCGGGGGTGTCGGGCCATACGTGGTCTGCGATTTCGTCTTTGCGTACGACGTTCCCTGGATTCTGCATCAGCAGCTCGAGTACCGCGCATTGAGTTTTTGTCACGGGGATACGGTGGTCACCTCTTTGGGCCAGCAGCCATCGGGGGCGAAGGTTCAGATCGCCAACTGTGAGTTTGGGGTCAGAGAGTGAGAGGGCCGCGTTGGCGTGGCGGGTAATCCAGCGCAGGCGCAACTCGGCATCTCCGGGGGTGAAGGGTGTGAGCAGGTAGTCGTCCCCGGGCTGGCTGCCCGCCGTGAGGAGGGTGGGGAGGATTTCGCGTGTGGTCAGGAACAGGAAGGGCACTCCGGGGTTCGTTTTTCGGGCCCGCGCGATGCGCGTGGCACTCGTCTCGCTGTGATCGGTGACGTCGAAGACGACAGCGGAAGGTTTCCGGTACCCGGTCCGGCCGGGGGTGGTTATTGACCATCCGGCGGCCGCGAGTTCGCCGGCTACCTCCGTTGATGCCGCGTCGTGGCCCGGGTGGATGATGAGGACCGGACCTGATGCGGCTTTCAGGCTGGCTGGGGTGGATGGCGCGGCCGGGCCCGCTGGCACAGCAGGTGTCTCGACACGTGGCAGCGTGTGGCGGGAAGACATGGGGAGCGTTCTCCAAAATGAGGTTCGGTGGCGCGGGTGGGGTCCTTGGGGTGTCCTGTGAAGGGTGTCAGGTGAACAGGCCCTGGCCGAGGTAGCCGTTGGTGTCTTTGACGCCTGGGAGCGCGATGAAGTACCCGCCGCCGAAGGGCTGGATGTAGTCCGTCATGGGTTCGTTAATGAGCCGGGTCTGGGCTGCTTCGAATTGGGTCTGGATGTTCTGTTGGTAGCTGGCGAAGATCAGTCCGGCCTGCATGTTTCCGTTGAGGTCGATGCCGAGGTCATAGTTGTAGCCGCGGCGCAGGAATCGGGAGGCATCGGTGGCGGGTGTGCGGGGGTTGGCCAGGCGGATGTGGGCGTTGAGGGGGATGGTCTCGCCGTTGGGGTCGTTGGCGTAGTCGGGGGTGTCGGTTTCGTTCTCTGCGCCGAGCGGTGCGCCGCTGGCCCGGTGCCGGCCGATCATGGTGTCTTGTTCGGTGAGTCCGACCCGGTCCCAGAATTCCACGAGCATTCTGATCAGGCGGACAACCATGAAGGTCCCGCCGATTGCCCAGTCGGGCTGGCCGGAGTCTTTGCTGATCCAGACCAGGGGCTCTTCGGGGGCGGGGTTGACGATGCCGTCTTTGTAGCCGAAGAGGTTTCGGGGCGCCCCGGAGGGTCTGGGGGCGGAGTGGAATCCGTTGATTTTCCACTGAAGCTGCATGGCTCCGCGGGTGGCTTTGGTGATGTCGCGCAGTGCGTAGTGGATCATGTCGGTGGAGTCGGCGCAGAGCTGGAGGATCAGGTCTCCGCCGACCCAGGCCGGGTCCGGGGCGTCGTTGGGGAAGGTTTTCATTTCCGTCAGGCCCTTGGGTTTTTTGCCGGCCAGTCCGTAGGCCGGATTATCGAAGATACTTGCCGCCAGCCCGACCGTCATCGTGAAAGAATCCGGCGGGACGTCCATTCCGAGGATTCCGGAGTTCGTGGGTGGCCCCCCGCCGACGACGGGCAATTCGGTAGAGGCGACCGGGTCGTCAGCGCGCTGACCCGAGCCCAGGCGTACGCCTTTGACAGTGAGGGTCTGCAGCAGTGCTTTGAATTCATCCCGGTCTTTGGCCAGGACCCGGAAAACTGCAAAGCACGCTTGCGCCTGTTGGGCTGCCGGCCGGTAGATTCCGGCCTGGGTGATGCCGTGGAAATCAACGGACGCCGCCCCCGGAGCAGGGGCGGCCGGGCCGGGGTGTTTGGAGGCCTCGGATATGCCGGTGGCGGCCAGCGCGGCGACGGCGGTCCCTGTCCCGGCCCCGATCAGGAAGGACCGACGGCCCACGCGGGACGGGGTGCCCTTGCCGGGTTGTTCCGGACTGTCCGGGGCAGCGCTGGAGGATTCTGAAGGGTTGTTGTTCATGGGTTTTTTCAGCCTTCGGTGGCGAACATGGCAGGGATATATGCCAGGGATTCCAGGGCGCGGCCGATGGCGCCGTTAATCGGCTGACGCACGGAGATCGGGACGCTCCGGTAGTCAGGCCAGCGGCCGTCCGTTTTGGCGGCATTCAGGGCAGCATCAAGGGCATCCAATTCCGCGGCAATGGCCGCGGTATACCCACGGACCTGAGCGTCGATGAGCCTGCTCAGGAGGGTCAGGACAACCCTGGTCGCGGTGACGTCGGCCGCGGTGAGCGCGAGGGACATCCCCGAGCCCTGGTCGGTGTTGCCGCTCAAGTTGTCCCGGAGGGAATCCTCCAGGATCTCGTGGCAGCGCAGCGGCATGTCCGACGGGGCCACCGTGAGCTCTGGAAGCTTCGTTTCCAGCGTATCGATATTGGTCTGCAGATCCCTGAGCACCGGCACCAGCTCAACAGGCCCCTGCCCGTGATACAACCCGAATTCAACCCGGCGCAGACCTGTGAAACCCGGATCGGAGGTGCCCTGGGGAAGGCCGGAAGGCAGGGAATTGATGGCGGAACCCAGGTCTCCGAAACTGCCATAGGCGGCCCCGACCTCCTGCCAGGTCATTTGCGCCGCCAGCCACTGGCTGCGGGCCGTCTCCTGATCACCATTTCCGGTCGAGGCCTTGATGTCCATGACCTGGGATCCAAGCAACCGGAGCTTTTCGCCGACATAGGCCCGATAAGAGGAAAGGGCTTGATCCATGGTCGCAGCAGGATCAAGCGAAGACGCGGGAGCGGTCACGGGCATACGGGTCCTCCGTCAGGAACAACAAGGTCAGGTAAGGCAATCCTAAGAATAATAACAGCACAGCAACGTTGCGTAATTCGGAGAGCTGTCAACGTCAATGCCGCGAGGTGCCTCCTGCGCCGACGGGTCCCGGGCAGGACCTGGCCCGCAGATCCCCGGCCGGACTGCCGACCCTGGCCGGCAGGTATGTCTTGAGGCTTTGAACGGCAGAGCATCGCCAAGCCCGGCAGCGCTGGTGCGATCTCGATCCGGGCTCAGACTTGAGATCATTCTGGGCCAAGAGGTACCTGCACCACCTTTGAGAAGTCCGGCAGAGGATTTCCTTACTGGAAGGCTGGATCCATGTGTCTCATCGCCCCGGTGTCTCATATCCCCAAGGTTATGAGAGGGCGGAATGTCCCGGAGGCTCTCCGTGACTTCTTGGATGCAAGGAGTGTCGACATGCGTGTTTCAGCCCCACGTTTCGACAGGAAGACCCCCGGTCCCCGTCGCCCGTTGTTTACCCTGGCGTGATACTTGTGTGGAACGCCGCTTTGTCCCTTCAGAATTTCGAGACCCTTATGTGTGATGACCGCTCATTCTCCGCTAGCCGTCGGGCGGCGCTTGGTCTGTTTGGCGCCTCCTTGGTGGCGGGTCTGGGCGCGTGCGCAGCTCCCGAGGAGCCGGTCGCGACCGGACTGTCCGCAGCGCCCGGCGCGAATGAGCCCGCACCGCCGACAGTGACGAGCCCCGCAACGACGCCCGAACGTCCTCGGCCAGCGTTCGTTCCGGACTACGTTCTCCCGCCCATCCAGAACGGCTTGGCTCCAGTGATCACCAGGATTCCCACCAAGCATCCCGTTGTGTTTCTCACGATTGACGACGGAGCGGTCAAGTCTCCGGATAGCGTCCACCTGCTGGCGGAAAAGAACCTCCCCGCCAGCTTGTTCCTGACGAGCAACACCATTCGGGACAATCCGGGCTACTTCAAAGCCTTCATGGAGCAGGGGAGCCTGGTAGAGAACCACACCGTCAGCCACAACGTAAATATGGCCACCCAGTGGGGTTACCAGCGGCAGCTCGAAGACATCGCCGGGATGCAGAACTTCGCGGTACAACAGTTCGGTCGTGCGCCGACTTTGTTCAGGCCTCCAGGGGGCGCCTATTCCACTGTCATGCGTCAAGCTGTCGCTGCCGCCGGCCTCAAGGCGGTGATCACCTGGGAGGCGAAGGCCAACGCCGGGCGCATGGACTACCAGTACGGCAACACCCTGCGTCCCGGGGACATCGTTCTTATGCATTTCAGGGCCGAATTCCCAGCCGATTTCGCAGCATTCCGTTCCGCCCAGCTGGCCGCCGGTCTGGAAGTGGTGCTGCTGGAAGAGTTCCTGGGCGTTAGGTAAGTATTCCTTCGGCACTGCGGGCGAGCTGGGTGGCGGGGCAATTGGGGAAATTCCGGGACCAAGGAGGTCCGCCACCCGTGAATCACTTCGTGATGTGCGAGCGTCCTCATGGGCGAGCTGCCAGCCCCTGATGTTGGCCTGTCCGCGGCGTGGCCCCGACGGTCCGGCTCAGCCATGATGCGAAGGTGCGGTCCTACGGTGTCGAGGCGTGCCGTGCTTGCGGCGCCGGTGAGAAGAGCAGGAACCCCCGAGCCCAGGGGCAGGCATGCCAGCGTGGGAACGCTGCCAGCGATGAGAGGGCTGCCGGCCTCACAGAGCTCTCTCCCGGGTTCAGCGGAGCCCATGGTTCTGCCCATCCGGTCCCACGGGGGGTATCGGCCAGATGCGCAAAAGCCTGCGGAGTAGCAAGGCCGACAACCGCTCCGACCATCATCGCGGAGAGGAAAACACCGATGCTTCCCGGAGCAGCGGCAACGAGCACCAATACCGGCGGCCGTGAGCAGCAACCCTGCCTTGCGTTACACGTTAGTGATCACTAACGTGTTATTTTGTGTTGGATGCCTTGGAGGTAGCTGCGGAGCCGAATCGGCGCCGCCTGCTTCACATGCTTGTCTGCGGTGAACGGGCGGTAGGGGAACTGGCTGCCCAGTTCACCGTAAGCCGCTCTGCGGTGTCCCAACACCTCCTGTTGCTGGAGCAAGCCGGTCTGGTGTCGGCGCGGAAAGAGGGACGGAACAGGTATTACAGGCTTGACGCCGAGGGCATGGGCCGACTCCGCAACCTGGTCGAGCGGTTCTGGACCTCCGAACTGGATCTGCTGGCCGCAGATGCAGCCGCTCTCGCTGCCAAGCGTCAGGAGACGTCGCCTCCCCCTACGAGAACTTCAGCTATTTCGCCTCCAGAAAAGGACCCCTTTGATGACCTTCGATAAGAGCATCCACCTGCCCGTCGGGACCGACGAGGCCTACGCCCTCATCACTGAGCCGGAGCGTCTGCGCCGCTGGCAGGCCGTAGCAGCACGGGTCGACCTTCGCGTCGGCGGCGAATACCGCTGGACAGTTACGCCCGGGCATCATGCCGCCGGGACCTTCCGGGAAATCGAGCAGGGAAAGCGCATCGTTTTCACATGGGGGTGGGAGTCCGGTATGGACCTGGCCCCAGGCACGTCCACCGTGACAATCACCCTGGAGCCTGACGCCGACGGCACTATGCTGCGGCTGGTCCACGAGGGCCTTAACCCGGAACAGTCCGCAGCGCATTCCGAGGGTTGGAACCACTATCTGGACCGACTCATCGCCGAAAGTTCTTCACCGGTCGGAGCCGGCCCGGACGAATGGTCCGCCGCCCCGGAGGCCATCGATCACCTCAGCTCGGCCGAGGCATCTCTGGCTGTGCTCCTGGGGGTGCTGCGCAAGCTCACGCCGGAAGACCGTGAGAGAGCCACTCCGTGCGAAGACTTCACGGCGCACGAGTTGCTGGAGCACTTGGCCGGTTCACTGCAGCAGATTGGCCGCGCACTGGGATCCGACGTGAGCGATGATGCCGGGGCCGAACCGGAAGCACGAATCGCTGGACTCGCTCAGCCTGTTCTTGAAGCGTTCAGCCGACGCGGGTTCGAGGGGACCATCGACATGGGCTTCGCGGAACTGCCGGCCGCCGCCGTCGCCGGCATCCTCAATCTCGAGCTGCTGGTCCACGCATGGGACTTCGCGAAAGCCACAGGCCAGGTGCTCGTCGTCTCGGACGTGGTCGCCCACCACGTCGAGGCCTTGGCCCTGCTGACCATATCCGACCAAGTCCGCGCCAACGGCAGCTTCGCAGCCGTCCAGCCGGTCGCCGAGGCCGCCAGCAGCCTGGACAGACTGATCGCATTCACCGGCCGCACGGTCGCCATCTGATGCACTCCACCCACAACCAGTCACAACACGCCAAGAAAGCAGGAACACAATGTCCAAGTTCGTCTTCATCTACCACGCCCCGATGACCCCCGCCGAGGCCGCCCCGCCCACGCCCGAAGATATGGCAGCGGTCATGGAACAGTGGAACGCCTGGGCCGGGAAGGTCGGCAACGGCCTGATCGACTTCGGAACACCCCTGGCTAACGGTGTCCGGGTCTCCGCGGGAGGTGCCACAACGCCGAGCCGGCGGGACGTCGCCGGATACAGCATCATCGAGGCCGACAACCTCGATGCCGCCGTGGAACTGGCCAAGGTCCACCCCCACGTGAACATGCCGGGCGGCTGCGAGATCGAAGTCCACGAGGCCCAGCAGATCCCCGGAATGTAAAAGCGCGCCAAAACTGATCCCTATGAGTGTCCGCGGTCGCCACCAAACGGCATCCGCGGACACTCCGCGATGACACAGCAGGCTGTAACGCCATCGCAGCTAACCCCACCGAAAATGCTCCAACTCGGTGATTTGCCGCAGCGCACGTCATACATAACCCAGAGCCTTCGCTGCCGGATCGGCAATCCTTTGGCCTGACAGCGTTGCCATCTCAATCCGGGCGGCCCGGTTTTCTGCCAAGAACCGGGAGGATTGAAGACCCGGAGCCATCGATCCTCTCGTTACGTGCGGAACGTATGATCGCTGACGCGGCGGACCCACACCGCCGGAGAGCACTCGATATTCGTGTCCACAGCGCCCAATAAGCAATCCCTGCGGCGAGTGAGGCGACGACCGCGAGGACAGGGTTTATCGAAGCCAGTGGCGGATAAACCAGCCAGTGAACCAGATAGATAAAAAGCGAGGCGCCGGCCAGCACCACCGCGGCCCGGCGTAGGACCTTCGGTACCGAAAGGGTGGGCAGCCAGATGAGCAGAAGGATGCCGCCGATGAGTGTTCCTTCCCGGAACGCGTCGTCAAAGAACCCCGGGACGGTCAGTAAAGCGATGGCCGACACGACGCAGCGGTGCGCCACCGTCCGGGACCGTGCGATGGCCCAGCCGAGGGCGAAAAGCCAGAGGGCGGGGGCAGTGTGTGGAACGCCCGGGTGAATTATCTCGTAGCGGGTGAGGAGGCCTACGCCGGTTAAGGCCAAAGGGAATAACAGGGGGAAACGTCGCTCTGCCCGGTCGGCCCACGGAATGGCCAGAAGGGCGGTCATGGCCAGGAGCAAGTAGACAAGGACTTCGACGAACCAGAAATGCCACTGAGTGGTCACGTCCTCGGGTCCGATGATCGCGTTCAGCAGCAGGATGTTGGCGGTGCTGTAGTTTTCGGTCACCAGATACGCGAAGAAGATGAACGCGACGCTGGGCACGACGATTCTCGCCGCGCTGCCCAGCTGCCGGCGAAGCCGCGGCATCCGTTCCCCGGAGAGTTGGAAGCGGGCGAAGTTGTATCCGGCCACGGCCAGGAGCACGTGGGCGGCGCCCTGCCACTTGAAAAGGCCGATGTGGGTGCCGACGATCATGACGATGCCCACAGCCCGCAGCACGATACCCGTTTCAAGCGGCACGAAGACGCGCCGCTGTTTCGACGCCGGCGGCTTCGTAGCGCACCCTTCCAGGGCACGGACCGGTGTGACGTGCCAGTCCTTCGGAAGGTGGCCCAGAGCCTGCTCGAGCCGGACGGATGCGGCGACGTAGGACAAGGAGTCCCCGCCGAGGGAGACGAAGGTGTCGCCGTCGGCAATGTCATCCAACTCGAGAGCGTCCTGGAAAATCTCCCGCACACTGCCGCCGCCGGCGGTAGCCAGTCCAGGGGCTGGCGCCGGCTCCGCCGGGCCGCCCTCGGGCGCGGACAGTGCCAGTACCGAATGGTAATCCAGTTTGCCCGTGCCCAGGCGCGGGAGCTGCTGAACGGTGTGGAGCTTTAGCGATCCGCGTGGCAGGCCCATGTCCTCGGCGAGGACCTTGCCCAACAATCGGGTGTCGTGGTCGCCCTCGACGGCCACCACGATTCCGTCGTCCGTTCCTGCAGCGGCCGCTGGTACGCCGATTCGAGCCAGGCTGCGTTCCACCTGCCCTAAATCCACGCGCAGGCCGACGATCTTGACGAACCTGCTGAGCCGTCCCACCACTTCGTAGACCCCTACGGGATGCTTCCGGGCAAGATCCCCGGTTCGGAGTTCGGTAATGGTTCGGCCCGCGGCGAGGTCTGCCGGGCTCTCGGCGTAGCCGAGCATGACGTTGGGTCCGGTGTAGACCAGTTCGCCGTGCTCCAGGCCGGCCACGGGGTCGATTCGAAACGAGCCGCCCGGCACGGCAACGCCAACCGCGCCTGGGACGGTGGCAGCGAGATCCGGCGGTAGGTACGCCATGCGGGCTGTGGCCTCTGTCTGGCCATACATGACAAACAAATCCCAGCCCTTCCGGCGTCCGATCTCAGCGAAGCGCCGGACCGAGTCCGGGGCTAACCGGCCGCCGGCCTGGGTGACGTAGCGGAGTGCGGGCAGTTCCATCTCCGCGAATCCCACGCGTTCCAACAGCTCGAAGGTGTACGGCACGGCCGCGAACGCCGTCCCCCCGCGATTTCGAAAGAGCTCCCAAAAGCACGGATCAACCACGGAGAGGTCTGTGAGGACCAGTCCGGCACCGCGAAGCAGGTGACTGTTGATCACCGACAAGCCGTAGCAGTAGGACATCGGCAGGGTCGTCGCGGCACGGTCATCCGGCGAAATTCCCAGATATTCCGCAATCGACTCCGCGTTCGACTGCAAATTGGCGTGCGAGAGGCGGACCAGTTTGGGGGAGCCCGTGGAGCCGGAGGTGCTGAGCAGGAGAGCGAGCTCCGGGTGCAGTTCATGACTCGTGCCGGGCCGGCGCTCCTCCATGACCACGCGTCCGTCACCGCTGCGGAGTAGGACGTCCGGGTCGTAGGACTCGATGATGGATGCCATGGCGGAGGGCTTGTCACCGGGCAGGAGGATCAGGGGGTGACCCGCCGCCATCGATGCCAGGTAGGCGACAAGCGAGTCGACATCGTTGGCCGCAGTCAGCGCCACAAGGCGCCGCTCGGTCCCGAGCCGGGAGGCCAGGTCGCCAACGCGTTCAGCAAGCTCCCGGTAGCTGATCACCACGGTGTCTGTAAAAATGGCGGACCGCTCCCCGTGGATGGCCAGGGCAGCGGCGAAAGGAACCGTCTCGAAGTCAAGCTGTGTGATCACCGATAGATGATATTAGCTTAGGCTCCCCTAAATGAAATTACGAAACGAAAGTCTTGTGTAATTTCGGTGCGTCCGCAACTGCGCAGGATGCATTGCGGCGGGGCACATATGCCTCGCTTCCGCGCTCGGCTGTTAGTTGGCTTACCGGTCACGCCCGGCTGATAGTTCGGCGGCAAGGTGGGTCAGGGACGTGACCGTCAGTTCCGGGGGCTCATAGTAGGAAGGGTAGATGACACCGCTGCGGTTGACCCAGGCAGTCCGTAAGCCGGCTCGGGTGGCGCCGTGGATGTCCCAGGGGTGGACGGCTACCAGCATCATGTCCTCTTCCTTCGCCTCGCAGTGCTGGGCGGCATGCCGATAGGACGAGGGGTTCGGCTTCCAGGCAGGTGCGTCCTCGACGGAGAGCACCGCCTCGAACGCGCCGCGGATCCCGGCAGCGTTCAGAAGCCTCGTTGCGACCTGCGCCGAGCCGTTGGTGAGGGTTACAAGCCGGCGTCCTGCCGCTCGGAGAGCCCGCACCCCGTCGGAGACGTCCGGGTGCAGGGGAAGCTCGGCGACGGATCCGGCGAGGTGCCGGGCAGTGCCCGCCGGGTCGGGCACGCCTGCGTCCTCCAGGAGCCCCGCGAGGACTTCGGCGCCGATCTGACCGAACGGGGCTGCATCGCCAGCCGCGGCCAGGGCGAAGCCCTCGCGCAGCAGCGTAGCGAACCACTGCTTCGCCAATGCTTCCGGGGCGCCCGCGTCGGCGAACCGGCTGCCCATCGGGGACATGTCGGAGAGGGTTTCGTTGACGTCGAAGACGATCACTTCCGGCATTTTGGCCATGTTTGGGCCTCCTATGTGCTGTGCGTCTGGTGGAGTCGGGCTGTGAGTGGTTCGGCTGGGGGGACGTCGAGCTCGGTGTGGGCGTAGTGGTTGAAGTAGTTTGTAAACAGGTTCACTGCGATGTGGGCGAAAGCCTCGGCAAGCTCGGTGTCGGTCCAGCCGGCGTTCAGGGCGGCTTGCCACAGGGGGTCGGGAACGTTGCCGGTGTCGGCTGCGGCGGCCCGGGTGACCTCTGTCAGGGCTGCGAGACGGTCATCGAAGTCGACTTCTCCTGCCCGGAGCGCGAGTATCTGGACGTCGTCGAACCCGGCCCTGCGGGCCGATACAGTGTGGGCGCCCTGGCAGTAGTCGCAGCCGTTCTGGTTGCCCACGGCCAGGGCGATCGCCTCGCGGGTGCGTGCGTCGAAGGTGCCATTGTCGGCCAACGCTTTCTGCATGCCCTGGTAGGTGGCGATGACTACAGGTGAGTGGGCCATTCCGGCGTGGATGTTCATGAACCGGCCCATTTTCGTCGTGAGGCGTTCGGCGTGTTCGCGGGAGGCTTCGGGGACGGTCTCGAGGGTGTGGACTGGGATACGGGGCATAGGTGTCTCCTTTTCATTTCCTTGCATGCATTCAACGAGGTTCCTGCGGCGCCGTGCTGCGGCGTTTCTGTTCACGTGGGCTCTCGGGCGATCCTCAGATCGACCTTCCGACGTAACGTGTTGTTAGGGCGTGCGCACTTAAACATCCGGCGGGCGGGTACCCGCGTCGGGCCGGATTCATACCGCGCAGCAGGAGAGCCGGGAGACGTCGGCGGTGAAGGACTGGGCGGCGATCTTCAGCCCTTCGGCCATCGTGAGGTACGGTGCCCATCGGGAGGCGACCTCATGGATTGTGGTGGGCGCGGCGATGAGGTGGACCCCCGCGGCGGCGAGTTCGCCGGCGTCCTGGGCGACCGCTGTGATGCCCAGGATCCGCCCGGTGCCTGTTTCGGCGACGATCTTGATGAATCCACGGGTGTCCCGGTTCACCAGCGCCCTCGGTACGAACTCCAGCGGCAACACCCGGCACTGGCACCTGTGTCCCGCGTCCGCGGCTTCTCGTTCTGTAAGCCCCACCGCCCCGACCGCGGGACTGGTGAACGCTACCCGGGGCACTTGGGAGTCATCGGCTTCCCGACGGGCAGGGGTGAAAGCGTTATCCACCACAAGGGCCCCGTGGGCTGCGGCGACATTGACGAACGCCCGCTGGCCTGTGACGTCGCCGGCCGCCCAGATGCGCGGGTTCGCGCTCCGCAACCGGGAATCGACCAGGACTTCGCCGCCTGGTCCGGTAGCCACACCGACCCCGGCCAGGCCCAGCCCGGACGTTCTCGGGCGGCGGCCGGTGGCCATCAGGACGCGTTCGGCCCGGTACTCCTGATTCGCAGTGCCGGCACGGACCGTGAGAATGAAGCTGCCCCTCTCGGTACGCACACCGGTGGGAACAACACCCTGGACGACGGAAATGCCTTCCTCTTGGAAAACAGCGGACAGGGCACCGGAGACCTCGGGTTCCTCGCCGGAGAGCAGCCGCGAGCGTGCCAGCACCGTGACCCGGGAACCGAGACGGGCGAACAGCTGGGCCTGCTCCACGGCGACGTACCCTCCGCCGATGACCAGCAGCGACTCGGGTACCTCCTTGAGCTCCATTGCGGTCTGGGACGTCAGGTAGCCCGCCTCTTCGAGCCCGGGCAGGGTCGGCACCCACGGCGCTGAACCGGTCGCGACCAGGTAATGCCGTCCCCGGAGCACCACACTTCCCCCGGTGTTGCCGGTCACCTCGAGCACCGGTTCGTCGGCCGTTCCGGCGAACACCGCGGTCCCGCGGTGGATGTCCCAGCCGTAGTCATCGGCCAGGTCCAGGTACTTCTGCTGGCGCATCCAGCCGACCAGAGCATCCTTGCCGGCCATGAGGCCGGCCACGTCGAGATCCACATTTGCGGGAACCAGCCCCGGGAAACGTCCCGCGTCCGCGCCAGAGTGCCGCGCGGCCGCCGCAGCCAGAAGGGCCTTGGACGGCACGCATCCAGTGTTTACACAGGTTCCGCCAATCGTCCCTGCTTCGACCATCGCGACCCGCAGTCCCAGGCCCGTGGCCCGGATCGCCGCAGCGAAACCCGCGCTCCCCGACCCGACGACAACCAGGTCATACTCCTCGACGTGCACCCTCGACCCCTCCCGTTGTGTCACCGCTGTTTCGACACCGATTCTGCGCCTTCCAGCCACTGGAAGGTCAAGTACGGGCATACCGGAGGGCCGCCGCCGGTTAGACCACTCAGGACCCATCTCGGGAAGGACGGGAGCACACGATGCGCATATCAGAGGCCGCGGCCGCAGCCGGCACGACCGCCAAGACCCTACGCTTCTATGAGGACGCAGGCCTCCTCCCCGCCATCGGGAGAACCTCGGCCGGATACCGCGACTACCCCGAATGGGCAGTCCAACGGGCGACGTTCATCCGCCGCTCCCGGGCCGCTGGCCTGAGCCTGGACCAGGCCGGAGCCCTCTTGGCCGTGCACGATGCCGGGACACGGCCCTGCTCCCAAGTCCGCGACCGGCTCGCGGACCAGCTCGAGGCCGTCAACGCCCAAATCTCGGAGCTCCGGGCTCTCCGAACGACCCTCGCCGACCAGCTCAAGGCCGCAGAAGCCGGCCCGGAAAGCTGCGACGCCAAGCAGATATGCAGCTACCTCTAACCAGTGGCTAACGTTGGTTGATGGGCCCGCATCTCCGCGGGTCATCTGATAGCGTTCACCGGTCCGCTCCGCGGCATCCGCTGACACCACGCGACGGAGTATTCATCATGGTTAACGTCAGTACGAGCATCCTCATTCACGCTCCGCGGAGAGACGTCGCCGCATTCGCGGCAGATCCGGATAACGCTCCCGCCTGGTATGCAAACATCCACCGGGCCACGTGGCATACGCCCAAACCGCTCGCCGTGGGCTCCCGTGTCGCTTTCACTGCCCGATTTTTGGGACGAAACCTCGACTACGTCTACGAGGTCGTTCAATTCGATCCGGACAGGACGCTTGTCATGCAGTCCAGCAACGGACCGTTTCCCATGCGGACGACCTATTCATGGTCGGAGGAAAACGGGTCGACGCGAATGTGGTTGCAGAACACCGGAGTGCCGACAGGTTTCTCGGCACTCGGCGGTGTCTTCATGGCACCCCTGATGCGGCGCGCCATGCGCAAGGATCTGGCGGCACTCAAGCGAATCCTCGAAAAGTCTCTTCCTTCAACGTAAGGTCGAGGCGACGGCCCGCCGCGCCTGATGTGGGCTTATGCCTCTAGGAAGGAAGTTTATGGTTCACGCAGCGAATCAAATCATCATCGACCGCTCCCCGGAAGAGGTCTACGCCTTCCTTGCCGACGGCCTCAACAACCCCCTCTGGCGCTCCGGCGTAAAGGAGATCAGCCTGAAGAGCGGCGTTGCCGGTGCTTTCGGGGCGGTGTATGCCCAGAAACTCGCGGGTCCGGGTGGCCAGCCCGTCGACGGTGACTATGAAATCACCGTCGCAGAACCATATAACCGGTTGTGCTTTCAAGTAGTCGCTGGTCCCGCGCGGCCATCCGGTGAATACCGCCTCACCCCGGTGGCCGCGGCAACGGAGGTGAGTTTCAGCCTTGAGCTCCAGCCTAAAGGCCTGATGAAACTGGCCGGACCAATGATCGCCCGGACCATGCGCAGCGAGGTGGCTCAGCTGAGCGCTCTCAAAGAGGTTCTGGAGCAGAACGTGCCGGGAGTAGGGGCGGCGGGCTAGCTGCTTGGGAGCGGGGGGGCGCGTCAACCGTACCGCCACAGCAGCGTTCCAAGCCAGCTCCGGAACAAGGTGCCCAGGCTGCGGAGCAGGAGGTAGCCCCGGACGTCGCACGGATGCGCCGTCTTCAAGCGGCCAGATTCCCGGCGTCACCAGGCGGCGGAAGGCCGCCACAAGCACACCCGGCCTCGTCCGGTCCCTCCAGATTTACCCATGACCACACCCGCAACAGCGGCTTCGAACGGTAAAGGGAGGGGCCATCCATCGGCCCCTCCCTCCTGTCCGTCGCTGCCCTGGGGGCAACTCCTTGGCTTAGCCCGGAACGTTCCTTGGATCGTTGCCGTAGCTGTTCTTCTCGGAGATCACGCCGTCCTGGTTTTTGATGATGTGCTCTACCTTGTCGACCCGGGCCGCGTCCCGGCCAACCGCTACCGCATCCTCTTTGGTGCTGTAGCCGGCCCCGAAAGCCCGATCAGTACCCTCGCGCTTGTTCTTCCACTGGTCACCCTCGTAGTACGTCTCAATGTCTCCCTGAGCCATTGCACACTCCTTTGCCGTTCGGTCCTGCTCCCTGACTTTGGATAGCGAAAAGCCCCGCAGCACTGGGGGACCGCGGGGCGTTTCCATGGCTTCCCCGTCTCAATGGGGGATGGTCGGAGAAGCTGACACCAACCTAGTAACAAGCATGCTTAGTTTTCAAGCCCATGCGCCGCCCGGCGCGCCGGATACCTTTCCCATGGTCCAAGACTTCAGCGCCCGGGTCCGGCCCATTCCGGTGGGGGAGTTGTCGTCGGCAGGGACGAGAATGCAACCAGGGCAAGCACTCCACAGTTGCCGCCCTCACCCTTGCTGGTAGAAAACCCCTAGAACAAAGGGAAAAGCCGTTTTCATTCACATGAATGCGCGGTAGAATGGAGGTAGCTGGAGAAGCAGACGAACCTAACTGAAGTGATACGAAACCGAGGACTGAACAATGACCCTGACCATCTACACCAAGCCCGCCGGATGCTTTGGCTGCACCAAGACCAAGCAGAAATTCACCGAGGCCGGCGTACCCTTCCGGGAGGTCGACGTCACGACCAACCAGGCCGCTTTCGAGTACATCACCGAAGAGCTCGGCTACTCCCAGGTTCCCGTCGTCGTCTACGACAAGGACGGCACGGAGAACCACTGGTCAGGGTTGAACCCGGGCGGCATCGAACAGATCATCGCCATCGAATCCCACGGCACCGAAGCCTGAACCGGGAAGGCAGGGAAGGGCTCTTATGTCAGGAGAAACCGGCGCCACCGTCACCGGAAACCTCACCGCGGATCCCGAGCTGCGGTTCACCGACGCCGGCACGGCCGTTGCCAACTTCACCATCGCTTCCACACCCAGGACGTTCGACCAGACCCGCGGCGCCTGGGTGGACGGGGAAACCCTGTACCTGCGGGCAAGCATCTGGAGAGGCGCGGCAGAGAATGCCGCAGCGTCCCTGGCCAAAGGAACACGAGTCATCGCCACCGGGGTACTGAAGCCGCGCAGCTACACCACCAAGGCGGGGGAGGAGCGGAGAGTGATCGAGTTCGACGTCGAGGAAATCGGTGCTTCGCTGCGCTACGCGACAGCGACCGTGCAGCGGTCTCCGAAGGCCGACACTGACGCCGCTGAAGATGACCGCCAGCACGAGGACATCCACCCGGCCGACCACTTCGTCCTGAGCAGCCGGGCCTATGCCGACGACGAGCTTTGGTTCGGGCTGACCGCCAACCCGGAGGGGCGCATCGCACCTTCCGCTGCCGGCCTCCATGCCGACTAACGAACCGCGGTCCGAGCCTGCAGGTACGCTGCACCAAACCGCCACAATGACATCCAACCGAAGGAAGATCATGACGCACGAAGATGACCTCCGCGCCTGGGCCAAAGGCTCCCACACTCTCGAGGCCGCAACGGAGCTTCTGCTGCGTGCATTCGAGGGCCGCTTCGCTGCCATCGGCTACCCGTGGGTGCACGCCGCCGGCACGTCTCCTGAAGGCTGCAAAGAGAACGCCTGGATCGACTTCGAAGCTCTCGGCGAGGATGCCAAGTCCGGAGCGTACTCGGGCGGGGAGAGCCGGTTCCTGCAGCTCGCAGCGTCCCTCGGCGCCGACATTCCTGTGGTCCTTGGCGATACCCTGCCGGGGCTGGACCGGAAGCAGCTGGACCTCGTGCTGGCCGCGTTCGCTCACGCCGGCGGCAGCCACCAGCACTCCGATATTCGGTTCAGCGAGGATGGCATCCCGACCCTGCACCCCGGCTATCTGGACACCCTGCACGCGTGGCCGCGGAGCCTTCGTGCCGTCTAGGAAGACCGCTGCGTTCACCCCGTACTTCAGCGAGGACGAGGCGGGCCAGGTCCGTGCTGCGTTCCTAGCCGCCGGAGGGGCCGAGGGCGATGCGAGCGTGTCCGACTTCATCGTGAGGGCCACGATGCGGGAAGTGAAACGCCTTCAGCGCAAACACCACCAGGGCATGAAATGGGACCCCGTTCCGCCGGGATCGCTGCGCAGAGGGCAGCGCACAAGGGACGAGCTACGGCACAGGAACGAGGACGAGTAACCATGGGTCAATGGACTGATGACGTGAACAACATGCCCGCGCCCCAGGTCGAGCCTGGCCTGTCAAAAATGCTAACCCTGGAACAAGTCCAGGAGATCCTGAACGTCAAGAGCAGCCTGGTCTACGCCCTGGTCCGCAGCGGGCAACTTCCTGCAGGCCAATTTGGTGGACGCGGGATTTGGAGGGTCCGGGAAAGTGATCTTGCCGCCTACATCGAAGGCGCATTCGCAAAGACCGCGGAGCGCATCGCCGCTGGACAGATTCCCCAAGATCACGTCACCGAAGACGACTGACCAAGGCACTCAAAACAGACGAAGGCCGGCACCCTCAAGGTGCCGGCCTTCACTGCGTTGAGGCCCTTTTTGACCGCTGCGTCTAAGGCTGGAAAAGACCCAGCAGGGCGCACGGCCGCCGGACGGTAGCGCCCCTCTTGGACCATGGGAAACTCTGCCGGAGGCGAGCACAAGCGGTCAAGGCTGTGCACGGCCGCCGGTCCCTGTGGCGCGCCGACGGGATGTGGTTCCCCGGCGGTTGTGTGCAGCCGCTCAGGTGGGTCCCGTCGTCCCCCTGTGTGCGGGAAAAGCAGCGGAGCGGTTGGGCTTTTGCCGTGCCCAGGTGGGCGAGGGGAACGCTACTGTTCGTCGCTGGCTTCGCCGCCGGAGGCGGCATCGGAGGCCGCCGCTGTGGTGCGTGTGGCGTTCTTGCGTCGGCGACCGGCAGCGGCGGATTCCAGGCCCAGCTTCTTCAGTTCCTCCGGGCTCCAGCCGTCCTTCGTGGCACGTACGTAGGCCCGCTTGTCTTCGCGTTCTGCCTCGGCAAGTTGCTCGCGGAGGTCAGCGATCCGTTGCCGCGTCTTGACCAGGTCCGTGACGGACTCGATACGGGAGTCAAGAAGTGCTTTGGCCTGGTTGCGTGTCTGTTCAATGTCGATGGTTGCCATGCACCCAGCCTAACGCGTGGGCCCGACACTAGGCCGGAGTTACTGCACCCGGAACAGCGACGGTGCGATGGTCACCACCGCTAGCGGTAACCGAAGAGCGAAAAGCCAGTCCTGCGGAGCAAGCTATACACTTACACGGGTGTAAGTGGCTTGACGCGCTCGACACTGGCGGTCGAGTGCGGCACACTTGTCAGTGTGGTCCCCGGTTTCTGGGTCGCTGCGCTGGGTCAGGAAAGGGATGGATTGAATGTCGGATGAGCAAGCTCCCCGCCGTTTCAATCTGTCGCGCCGCCGCCGCGAGAATTCGCCCGCTGGGACGAAGAAGCGCCGTGACCTGTGGGTCACTGCCGAAGAGGAAGCGGCTCTGGTTGCCCGCGCCGCTCGGGACAAGGTGACTGTCCCGAATCTGCTGATCAGTTCCGCGCTTTCTGACGCGCAGGAAACGACGGTGGAGCGGCGAGCCGCCATTGCCGAACTGATGTCCCTGCACAATCTCTTGGCTCGTTCGTCGAACAACATCAACCAGCTCGCCCGCCAGGCCAACGCCACCAGCGAATTCCCGGCCGAAGCGCGGGAAGCGCTGAAGCACATCCGGTCCGTAGCGATGCGTATCGACCGGACCATTGAAGGGCTGATGCAGGGATGATCCCGAACATCACCCGCGGCTCCCGGATGAGCGGCCTCATGGTCTACCTCGCGTCGACCGATGAGAACAAGACGAAGAACGCACACACCGATCCGCACCTGGTCGCCGGCGACGCCGCGATCATGGCGTGGTACGACGACGGCGTCCTGGACCGCGACGACGCCCTGGCCATTGCGAAGCACCTGGACCAGCCCCGCAAGGCGTACGGAGTGTCCGTCCAGATCAAAGACATGCAGTGGGATGCGTCCAAGAAGGAACGCATTCACGTCGGCTACAAGGACGCCAGCGTGTGGCACTGCTCCCTGAGCTTGCGCGCCGAAGAAGGCTCGCTGACCGACCAGCAGTGGGGTGACATTGCCAACGACTTCGTGGACGCCATGGGCTTCACCGAAGCCAGCGGCAAGGCACAGTGCCGGTGGGCGGCGATCAACCACGGCACAAGCGAGAACGGCAACCACCACATCCACCTGGCCGTGTCCCTGATCCGCGAAGACGGCACCAAAGCATCGACCCACGGCGACTACAAGAAGGCACAGCAGACCTGCCGTGAGCTGGAGGTCAAGTACGGGCTCGAACAGCTCTCCAGCGTTCACGCCACCCGCGGCTACGACCGCGCCGAGAAGGCCACCGCTGTCCGCGACGAACGCGAGATGCACCGTGCCTCCCTGGCACGAAAGGTACGCGCCAGTGCAAGCGCCTCAGCGACCGAAGATGAGTTTGTCCGCCGGGCCCGCGACACCGGGCTGCTCGTGCGCCCGCGCTACGCAAAGAACACCACAGACGTCATCGTCGGCTACTCCGTGGCCGAACGACCCAAGCCCGGACAACGGCCCATCTGGTTCGGCGGCGGCACCCTCGCCTCGGACCTCAAGCTCGGCGCCCTGCGTGAGAACTGGATGGACTCACCTCAGCTCGCTACCGCTGCTGCAGCAGAGTGGAACGCCGCGGCCCGCAACCGCCGCACCGTCTCCAAAACCGGTCCCGAAAACGGAACCCCGCCGGAACAGTTGTGGGTCGAATACACCCGGAACGCGACCGCCCTGGCAGACCAGTTGCGGTCCATTCCCCGCGACGATCACGCGACCTGGGCGAAAGCAGCACGGGACGTCTCCGGTGCCTTCGCAGCATGGTCCCACCGGCTCGAAACAACGCCCGGACCGCTCGCCGCCACCGCCGCGGAACTGTCCCGCACGGCCCAGCTCCGGTCGCCGCGCCAGCACGGCAAGCCGGTCGCTCTGCCCTCCATTGCGGGCACTGCCATGTTGTTCATGGCAGCGTCCAGCAAGAACAAGTCTGCGGCGCAGACAGCCCTTATGGTCCAGCTGATCAACACCGCGTTTGCGGTTTACGAAATGCATCAGCAGTCCGGCCGAATCCGTGAGGCCCAGCGCATCCGGGCAGTAGTGGAACAGCAGCTGGCACCGTTCACCGCCACCATGCCGAAACCGGTCCTGGTAGGCGCCGAGCAGCAAGCCGTGACCGGTGCTGCCGCGCCGGCCAGGGCCGTTGACATTGCCCGGCGCGGAGTGGCGCCGATCCGCCCAGGATCGGCAGTGCCTCAGACACCGACGCCGGCGACGCCGGCGAAGACTTTCCAGCCCAGCCGACGCGACACCGGGCCGGGCCAGGACCGATAGGGACGAACACCACTAGTGCAAAGGGGAAGCCGATGAGTGACTCGGACGGAATGGATGACCTTGTGGACGGCGGCCTGCGTCAGTCGCTGATGATCGGCTCCCGCATTGCCGAAACGCTGGCCCGCCGCCGGCAGGAATCCCAGCGTCGGGAAGAACACGCCGCCACGCAGGCGGCCTATGAGGCGAACGCCCGGCTCACAGCCGAGCGCAGCGCAGCACGCGCAGCCCTTGCCCCGGTCAAAAAAGACCAATGGTGGGACAAAGCCCAGCCACGGGACATCGCCACGGCTTACACAACGGCCGAGGCGTGGAAGAACCACGACCCCGCGGCCTTGGCGGCCGCGGAGAAGATCCGGGAGGAAGTTCTCAACCGGTACGGCATTGACACCAGCGACGTCGCAATGAACGCCGCTTCCCTCGAGGTCGGGCTTCAGAGCGCCGCTACCGACAGCACGCGGCAGGACGCTCTTGCGCGCAGCCAGGAAGAAGCCCGGGCTGCCGCCGCCGAGCACGAGAAGGCCATGAGCCTCCTCGCCGCAGCCAGTATCGAAGACCTCCGCGCCCAAGCCGCTGTGCTCGCCCCGGAAATGGAACGCCACCAGGTCCCCGTCGAATACCTTGCCACCCCCGAACTCTCGGCCGCCCTGCAGACCGCCCACGCAGCCAAAACCCCCGCAGCGGTAGAAGCCGCAGACGCCACTGTGAAGGAACGTCTCTACCTCATCGGGAGAGACGGAATTAACGGCCCAGACGTCGACCAGTTCCAGGGGCTGAAGGCAGAAAGCGCGTCGGCCGTCGGATACGGATCAGCTCAGCACTTGGGAAAGTTCGCGGACTCCCTGGAGAGCACTGGGGCGAGCGAAACCCAGATACGAGGCCGGCTAGTGGCAGCCCGCAGCGGGGGCACGCACCCAAGCGCAGCGGTGACGGGCAAGGGGGCCATCAAGGCCCGAAAGACCCGAAACGGGGCAGGCCTCGGTGCAGAAAGAACCAGAGGCGGTATCACCAGATAGGCGACCGCCTCAGCTGTCCTGTGCGCGGGCTGTGAGAACTCAGCCGACACGAGGAACCGCCCCGCGCTAGCCAGGGGGCTGGCGTCATGCGCGGGGCGGCTCAGGAGGTGATGCCCAGTGGTTGAGCCGGGCGATCCCCTTCAAATTACGTCCCGCCGGAGAGTGGGTCAACGGGTAGCAGGCAAATTCCGCTCTTTGCTGGGGCGGTCTTCCTGACGGGTCAGCCGACCTTGCCGGAGAGCGCGACCAGTACACCGGCTGTAGCGAAGTATTTGTTGCTTCCCAGATCGCGGATGGTTTTGATGCCCATACCGGCAAGCAGTTCGTCGTGCTTTTCGGTCAGGCCGGCAAGTGCCGAGGGCGGAGCCGACAAGACCTCTTCCAGAGTGGAGTTCTCGTAGGCCTTGTCCAATGCCTTGCCCAATTCAATCGAAACAGCCACTTCAATGTCCTTTCATCGATGACGGAAAACAAGCACAGCCAACGTGCGACCGTAGGCGCGCCAAGACTCATTCTTAGGGCGCTGAGAGAACGCTATCGCAGTGTCGGGCAGTAGATCGTGAGCCTGCAGAACCTTTGATCCCCGTGTGGGTCCGACAGCGGGGTTTTGGTCCCGTTTTGCTTAGGACCTGCGGTCTTGCCGTAGGGAATCGCGGATTTCCGTGAGCAGGGCAATTTGGGGGTCCTCGGCAGCTTCCTCCTTAACGTCCGGGTTGATACCGAGACGCCGGTTGCGGCGCTCGATCATGTGGTTCATGGGCGCGACGATAACGAAGTAAATGGCTGCGGCCACAAGCACGAAGTTAACGATCGCGGTGAGCAGGACACCGAACTTGATGTCGTTTCCGTTGAGGGTCACGACGGCGAAGCTATCAAAGTTCGGAGATCCGACCAGAGCCGCGATGAACGGCATGAGAACGCTTTGGACTAGAGCGGTGACCACACCGCCGAAGGCGGCACCAATCACAACAGCGACGGCAAGGTCAACGACGTTGCCCTTCATAATGAAATTCTTGAATCCTGTCAGCATGGGGTCAAAGTACACCCAACGGGGCGTCATTACAGCCCACGCCACAACATTTTCAATAAACGTTTAGACTGCATTACGGAATGAGACCAGTTGACATAATCTTCATTATCGGCGCATGAAAATGCTTGGGGGAGAAGCTTTAGAAGGGTTTCCCGACTATGCTTCTGCGGTGTCGGGTTCGGCCCATTCGAGGGCTGCGACGAGGTGTCCTTCGTTGGGCAGCGCCTGTTGTTCCGCTGCCGGGAGCTTGTCGTAGGTGTAGGCGGCCACGGCCATGGGCGAGGTCGCCCGGCCGAGGCTGTAGCGAACGCTGCGGTCGTTCTTTGTCCCGCAGATCAAAATGCCGACCGTTTCGTTGTGATGGTCTCGACGGAGCATGTCGTCCACCAGGGCAACGTAGAAGTTGATCTTTCCGGCGTACTCGGGCTTGAATTTGCCCGTCTTCAGCTCAACCACGACGTAGCGGAGCTGCTCGATGTGGAAGAAGAGCAGATCGACGTAAAACTCGTCACCGTCGACGTCGAAGGGTATCTGGCGACCTACAAATGAGAAGCCAGGGCCCAGCTCGCGGAGCGTTTCGGTGATTCGACTTGTCAGCGCATTCTCGAGACCGCGCTCGGCGACCTGGCCGGAGAGGCCAAGGAACTCGAAGTTGTAGGGATCCTTCGCCATCTGCTGGGCAAGCTCCGAGTCAGGAGCGGCGAGCTGCCGGTCGAAGTTCGATGGCGCCGAGCCGGAGCGTTCCATCGAACGGTTCATCATCATGTTGAGCAGCACGTTCCTAGACCAGCCGTACTCAACGGCTGCGGCTGCATACCAGTCGCGTTCCTCGCTGGTGGCTGCCTTGTCCAAAATCGTGCGGATATGACCCCAGGGCAAATGTGCCACAGGCTGTGGCACATCTTCGGTGCTCCCCCAAGCCCGGACCATCGCGGTCATGTACTGCAGGTTCCGATACGAGAGGCCCTTCATATCAGGGAACGCCGCAGCGAGATCATCGGCAAGCCGCCGAACGACTCCGCTTCCCCATCCCTGGGCTTCCTGCCGGGCGATGATGTCCCTGCCCAGTGACCAATAAAGCTCGATGACCAGAGCGTTCACGGTCCGCTGCGCCTGAACCCTTGCCCCGGCAATGCGGGCTTTCAGAGCCTCCAGCAAGTCCACATAGTTCGCGGGCAGATCGATTTCCGGAGACACCATGCCTCAACCCTATCCGCCGGCAAATGTGCCACAGGCTGTGGCGCATTTGCCGGCAGAAGCCCACCGGGCTGATGCTTGCGGTCAGCTGAGCGAGTCGCTTCCCGCAAGCTCCATCTGACCAACGCGTCCGGGACGACCCACCTCGTACGGTCCGGGCGTATGAGGACCCCCGTCGGAGCCCGAACCTTCGCCGTCGTTGCTACAGTCAGGCCGGCGGCACGATCCGCTATGGACATTCGAGGGAGACGCCAGTGGGGATAGGTCGATTGCTGCGACAGGCAATAAGCAGGAGCACGGCACCGGAACGGGCTCGAACACCTCAAAAGAATTCTGAAGACCGCGGGACCCCGCTGAAGCTGACTCTTTCTATCACCTACAGTCCTTGCGTCGAGGTGGCCGGCACGACGACCTTCGCCAAGGAATCCGTCGCTGCCCTTGCCGACCGGAAGGGCTTCAAGGGGCGTGGCTACTTCGAGGGCGAGGCTCAGCTCCAGCGGGAACCGGAAAACCACGTGGACCCACAGGCCGTGGCTGTGATCGTTGACGGGGAGAAGGTCGGTTGCCTGCCCTCCTATGCAACGAAGGACCTCTCGTTGCCGATCGGCGCCAGCGTGCCGGTTCGCTACCAGCTCCACGTACTGCGGGAGCAGAAACTGCTGGCCAAGGCATATGTTTGGCTAGGTGACGGTGAGCCGGAATGGCCGCACACGGAATGGAATCCCCCAGCATTGACGTCCAGGGAACGAATCAACAATGCCCACCTCGGCCGGTCGGAGATGGTGCGGGAGGCCCTGGAAGGCGGCGGGGCGCGGGCCGCCCAGTTCAAGCGGGGAATAGTGGACGGCGTCCACTACCTTGAGCTCGTCGAGCCGATCAAGCAGCTGAAACGCGAGGACCGGTTGGAGGAAGCCCTTGCCCTTTGCTACAAAGCGATCGAGGCCGCCGAAGGCGATGCCGGCAGTCGGGAGCCGGCGCCCTGGTACACAGAGCAAGCCGCCATCGTCCACCGCAAGCTCCGCCAGCGGGACGAGGAGATCGCGGTGCTGAAGCGCTGGCTGGCCAAATGCCGCAAATCCCGCCGCAGCGGGAGCCGGATCGCGGACCGCCTTGCCAAGCTCGAGGGCGACACGGGACCGGCATCAGGTCCCGCTGCCTTGGCTCGAGAAGCTGTGCATGACTTTCCTGGGGATACTCGGTAGCAAATCGCCTACAGGGATCCGCTAGCTGCGCCTCGGAAGCCCGTTCGGAAAGTTACCTTTCCATCCTTGGCGCCCGGCGAATGACCAAACCCGGGACTCCGCCCACCAAAATGTCGGGCACCTTTGGTACGTTGCCTCCATCAGCAAAAGTCTGGGGGTGATTTACATGGCTGAACGAAATTCCTACCACGTCGTTCCGGGTTAAGACGGATGGAAGGCTGAGCGCGAGGGCTCATCCCGTGCCTCCTCTGTTCACGATACCCAGTCTGCGGCAATTGATGCGGCTCGTGGTTACCTGTCCCGTTCCGGAGGTGGAGAACTAAACATCCACGGCAAGGACAAGAAGATCAGGGCAAAGGACACCATTGCTCCTGGCAATGACCCACGCAATACGCCTGGATAGAGCTTGAGGTCCCCGCCGCAGTGCGGGGGCCTCAAGCCCACGGCGCCGGGGTAAAGAAGCAGCGTCGAACTCGCGCTGGCCACTACTCCCTGGAGCTCCCCAGCTTTACGGAACGTCGGTTATCGGCACGCGCCGGTTAGGGCCTCTTGATTACGATTCCCCAGCTCAAGCAGACATAAGTTGCGAGAAGTGATCCCTTTTGATCGTTTGCGATCCAGACTAGAGTCTTCCTATGGACATCACGCCGGCTGGATCAAATGAGTCAATCGGCGAAGAGGAGCGTCCCGCCGAATATCGTATTCGCGTGTGGACCGCGCCTTCGATGGCTAAATTCTCGTGGTTGGTGGACGAATGGGATGCCCGCGACGCTGAGGATGTTTTGGAAGCCGTTGGATGGGCGCAGCGCGAAGCGGCGGGTCGGCCGGTTGAAGTCTTCCTGAAATGGTCCGAGCAGAAGATTAATCGCAGCGGGGGGGTCGACGTCGTGCCTAGAATGACGCGAGTATTCGGCGCTCCGGGTGACGAGGATTCTACCACCGAGACCGTTTACTTTTACGAGGAGAAGCCGCAGGCGATACCTCCTGCGGCTTCTCCCGACAGCACTATTTGACCGGTATCTGGACGCGCTCGATGGTTTCGCTGGGTGGGTTAGCGGCGAGAGTTACTCCGCATGCGACACCGATCTATGGAGAGTAAATTGTGTTCGCTGTGTAGCGTGGATTAACGCCAGGAGGGGCCTGGATGACGTAGGAAACCCGCGTACGAAATGAGTCTGGCCCCTGGCTGCAGGAAGTAGCCGCATTACTCATCTCGTAGCTGCTATTGAAGTAGTCTCTGACGTTGCCGGACCAGTACTGTCCATTGCTCTTTTCGAGCGTCGTCTGTATATAAATTTCGGTCATCGTCATGGAGCAGGAAACTGTCCCCACCGTGTTGACTGTACCTGCAACATGGGTAGACCCATGAGGGTTCTGGGCAGTAATGGTACACAGTCCGACGACAACCGCCTGTGCGGGAGCGGCCGCGGCCAAACCTAGGCACGTCAAGACCAGGCTGATCAGAGCCGCATAAAAGGATCTCTTTTTCATATTTCCCCCATTGTGACGCGCGGATTGTTCCACGCGGTACCTAACTATCGAACTTTGGGGGCCTATAGACAAGACTTATCGACTTCTAATCCCACATCCTTCTTTAGCCTGCCTTGAGGAGACGAAACTAAAGACAGGGCCTGATTGGATCGAACTTACATAAGGTCCACTATCGGCGCTTAAACCACTCATACGGAAGGGTCTGAAATGCCGTCTAAACCTGCCGAAGAGGGGTCCGTCTGTCGACGGTTCCCCGAAGGGAGACTTGTGTCATTCTTGTTGCCGTCGGGTTCGCTGCGGGTGTCGCTGATGGTGGCCTAGGCGGCGCAGCCGGGAGCCTGCGATGTTTCGCGGAGGCGCAATGCGGACGCGGTCATCCGATACGCGGCTCTTCCTTCGAGCTGCCGGGGCTCCACCCACACTTCGTAGCCCTCTGCGGCGTCGATCAGGCCGCGGCTGGAGAGCCCTTCGGCGGCGATCCAGAGAGCTGAGGAATCTGGCATGACCGCGTCGACGAGCCCCTTGCGGACGAGTGCGCCGTCTTTCCTGATTTCCACGAATGCCCCCAGGAGGTGCTTCCAGTCGTCCTGGCGGTAGTGGGTCATGGGCGTTCCTTTTCGTTCAGCGGTGAGGACGCAGTTGTGTTCCTGGGTTTTTGAACTTTTAGCGGCGCGCCGGTTCAGCGGGCGATGATGACGTCGAGCTTCCGCGGCCCGTGGACGCCCTCGACGCGTTCGAGTTCGATGTCGCTGGTGGCGCTGGGGCCGCTGATCATGGTGAGCGGGCGGGTGCCGTCGATCCGGCGGAGGGCCTCGGGCAGGATGCCGGCGATGTCGGTGGCCTTCACGATGCAGATGTGATGGTCCGGGATGAGGCTGATCGCGCGGCGGCCCTGGTTGGGGCTGCCGTCCAGGATGATGGTGCCGGTTTCGGCGACGGAGATGGCGCTGCCGGTGACGACCGCGTCAATGCCATCGAGTTCAGAGACGCTCAGCGGTGTGGCGGCGGAATCGGTACGGCGCCGGCTGTCGCGATCAAGTTCGAGGTGGGTCAGCCAGCCGGTGTCGAACCCGGCGGGAACGACGTAGCTCCGGGCATCGGCGAGGAGTTCCGCGATTTGTGCCGGCACGTCGGCGGCGTCAACCACCGCCACCTGCGCTTTGTAGTCAATAAGGCGGTCCTCCAGGAGCTCGATCAGCGCTGCCTGGTCCAGCCCGGACGTTGACCGGTACAGCCGCGGAACCGGGGGTGCATCGGGGTTGTCCTGCAGGGCTGTGCGGATCCGGCCGAGAATGTCCTCGCGTGCGCTCATGGCTGGGATTCCTTGTTCTGTGCGGGTGTCTCCTGGGCCACGAAGGGGCCGCCGGCGGAGTCTGGTCTCTGGTGTTGTTTGGCCCACCAGTCGCGGAACGACTGGGAGGGCGGCGCCGGGATGTCCCTGCTTTGCGTCCACCCGGCGGCGATGCCGGGCAGTTTTTTGATCTTCTTGTCGGGGCCTGCGGCGAGGCGTCCCAGCGGCAGCCCCTTTTCGAGCAGTCCGAGCCGTTTGCCGGAGGACAGCGCCCAGGATGCGGCCTTCATGCCCGCGTCCATCTGGGTGGGGAGCTTCTTCTTCCCGCGTTGGCTGTCCACATCGACGCTGCGCAGGTGGACCAGGATGTCGGGGATGTTGATTTTCACCGGGCAGGCGTCATAGCAGGCCCCGCACAGCGAGGACGCGTAGGGCAGCGAGTTGTTCTCTTCCGCCTGGATGCCGGTCATCAGCGGGGAGAGAATGGCGCCGATCGGGCCGGGATAGGTGGAGCCGTAGGCGTGCCCGCCGGTGCGCTCGTAGACGGGGCAGACGTTCATGCACGCGCTGCACCGGATGCAGTGCAGGGCGGAGCGCCCCATTTCGTCTGCCAGGGCGGCGCTGCGGCCGTTGTCCAGCAGGACCAGGTGCATGTTCTGCGGCCCGTCGCCTTCCGTGACGCCGGTCCAGAGCGAGGTGTAGGGGTTCATCCGCTCGCCGGTGGAGGAGCGCGGGAGCAGCTGCATGAACACTTCGAGGTCCTGCCAGGTGGGCAGTAGCTTCTCCACACCCATCACGGTGATGAGGGTCTCCGGCAGGGTCAGGCACATTCGGCCGTTGCCTTCGGATTCGACGACGGCGAGGGTGCCGGAGTCGGCGAGGGCGAAGTTGGCGCCGGAGACGGCCACCTTGGCGGTGAGGAATTTGCGCCGCAGGTGTGACCGGGCGGCTGCGGCGAGGCGGGCCGGTTCGTTGGTGAGGTCCGGGTCCACGCCTTCCATTTCGCGCAGGAAGATGTCGCGGACCTCGGTGCGGTTTTTGTGGATGGCCGGGACCAGGATGTGGCTGGGCTTGTCGTGGTCCAGCTGGACGATCAGCTCCGCGAGGTCCGTCTCGAAGGCGGCGATTCCCTGCTCTTCGAGGTATTCGTTGAGGCCGATTTCCTGCGTCGCCATGGACTTGACCTTGACGACGTCGGTTTCCCCGGTGTCCCGGATCAGTCCGGCGACGATGGCGTTGGCTTCGTCCGCGTCGCGGGCCCAGTGGACGACGCCGCCGCGTGCCGTGAAGTTCGCCTCGAACTGTTCCAGGAGTTCGGGCAGCCGGGCCATCACGGATTCCTTGACGGCGGATCCGGCGTCGCGCAGCTGTTCCCAGTCGGGCAGCTCGGAGACCATTTTCAGCCGCTTGTCACGGATGGTGTGGGTGGCGTGGCCGAGGTTGGCGCGAAGCTGGGCGTTGCCGAGCTCACGGTGTGCCGCCTTCGGGAAGGACTGGGACGCGTGCAGGTTGCCCGTGCCGTAAGCGGGCAGGGCGGGCATGCCGAGGAAGGTGCTCATCGTGTGGCCTTTCCGGTGGAGACGAGGACGTCGCCGGTGACGGCCGCGGGGGCATCTTCGGTGCTGGCGAGGATTTCGGCAAGGTGGAGGGTAGTGACGGCGCTGCCCTGGCGGGACAGACCGCCGCCAATGTGCATGAGGCAGGACGCGTCCCCGCCGGCGCACAGTGTGGCGCCGGTGGCAGTGATGTTGGCCGTCTTGCCCTCAAGCATCGCGGAGGAGACATCAGCGTTCTTCATCGAAAACGTGCCGCCGAAGCCGCAGCACTGGTCAGCTTCCGGCAGTTCCGCCAGGTCGATTCCCTTCACGCTGGCCAGCAGCCGGGACTGCCGGTCCCCAAGCCGGAGCAGGCGCATGCCGTGGCAGCTGGGGTGGTACGTGACGCGGTGCGGGAAATACGAGCCGAGCTGGGCGCCGGCGTCGGTCACCCCCAGGACGTCGACCAGCAGTTCGGAGAGTTCGTACGTCTTGGCGCCGACGGCGTTGGCACGGGCTTCCAGGGATTTGTCGCCGCAGGAGCGGGCCACCATGGGATGCTGGTGCTTGACGGAGGCGACGCAGGATCCCGAAGGTGCGACGGCGACGTCGTAATCCCCGGTGTCGAAGGCCGCGACGTGGTTGGCCACCACCGGAACCGCTTCTTTGAGGTACCCGCTGTTGACGTGCATCTGCCCGCAGCAGGCCTGCCCGGCGGGGAACAGCACTTCGTGTCCCAGCCGCTCCAGAATCTTCACGGTGGCCTGGGCCGTGGCCGGATACATCGCATCCACAATGCACGTGGCGAATAAGGCGATTCTCATGACAGCCCTTTCGAGGAGCCTAGGATGATGTGGTCTGACCATAGTACAGCACGTGACGCCCGCCACCTTCAAACACTTTTATAAAGTGAACCCGGTCACACGCAATGGCAAACTATGCGCTACACTCTGATGGTCCGACCACAGTGGTCCGACCATAGACCCGTCGTCTCTCAACGTGGAGGAACTCGCGTGGACACTTTCACTCCCAGCACCGACCCGGTGCTTAACAGCGTCATGTGGTCGGCCCTGGTGGCCCTGCTGCCGCTCCTGACCTTCTTTATCCTGCTCGCCGTCGTCAAGACCAGGGCCCATGTCGCGGGGGCGTTCGCCCTCCTGGTGGCGCTCGTCGTGGGCATCGTGGCCTTCCAGATGCCGGCCGGCCTGGCGCTTCTCTCCGCAACCCAGGGCGGGGTTTTCGGCGCCTTCCCCGTTCTGTGGATCGTGATCATGGCCGTCTGGCTCTATCAGGTAACGGTGCTGAGCGGACGCTTCGAGGACCTGCGCCGGGTGTTCGACGTGATCGGCAAGGGTGATGTGCGCCTGCAGGCCGTGCTGATTGCGTTCTGCTTCGGCGGGCTGCTTGAGGCTCTGGCAGGGTTCGGCGCACCAGTAGCCATCACCGCCACGATGCTGCTCGCGCTCGGCCTGCCGCCACTGCGCGCCGCCGCGGCCGTCCTGGTTGCCAACACCGCACCAGTCGCGTTCGGCGCCATGGCCATCCCGGTCACCACCGCCGCCGGCCTCACCGGACTGCACGCGACGGACATCGCCTCCATCGTCGGCCGCCAAGCGCCGCTGCTGGCGACCATCGTGCCGCTGATCCTGCTCTTCATCCTCGACGGCCGCAAGGGCATCAAGGATTGCTGGCCCGCCGCGCTGGTGGTCGGCCTCTCGTTCGCCATCGCGCAGTTCCTGTGCTCGAACTACTTCTCCTACGAGCTCACCGACATCGTCGCCTCCCTCGTCGGCCTCGGCGCGGCCGTCCTCTTCTTCCGCGTCTGGACCCCCAAGGGCAGCGTTGCCGCCCGCGAACGTCTCGGCGTTGCCACTAATGCGGACGCGAAAAAGACAGTCGCCGCCGCAGGGGGCAGCTCACGCAGGGCGGCGGCAGTCACCACCGCCGAGGCTGCCGAAGACCGTTTGACCCCGACCCGCACCTGGCTCGCCCTCTTCCCGTACTTCCTCGTGATCGTCGTCTTCGGCATCGCGAAGCTGTGGAAACTGGGCGTGAACGTGCCCGCATTCCTCGCCTCCACCGATGTGAAGATCCCGTGGCCGATCCTCCACGACGCGCTGGTCGACGCCGCTGGGAAGCCCGTGTCCTCCACCGTCTACTCGTTCCAGTGGCTCTCCACCCCCGGCACCCTGCTGCTGATCACCGGCCTGATCGTGGCGTTTGTGTATTCGAAGTACAACGAGGGCGGCCGCTACAGCATCACGGTGGGGGACGCCGTCAAGGAGATCGGGCGCACCACCTACCGGATGCGCTGGGCAGGGCTGACCATCATCACCGTCCTGGCACTCGCGTACGTCATGAACTTCTCCGGGCAGACTGTCTCCATCGGCACCTGGCTGGCCGGCACCGGAGCCTTCTTCGCATTCCTCTCCCCGGTACTGGGCTGGATCGGCACCGCCGTCACCGGTTCCGACACGTCCGCCAATGCGCTGTTCGCCAAGCTGCAGCAGACGGCCGGGCTGAAGGCAGGCATTGACCCGAACCTCCTGGTGGCCGGCAACACCTCCGGCGGCGTGGTGGGCAAGTTGATCAGCCCCCAGAACCTCGCCATTGCGGCGTCCGCGGTCAGCCTGGAAGGCCAGGAATCGGTGATCCTGCGTAAAGTAGTCGGATGGAGCGTGGCTCTGCTGCTGGTGCTTTGCACCCTGTCCTACCTGCAGTCCACCCCGATCCTTGGCTGGATGCTGCCTTAGCGTCCGCCGCGCCGCTACGGGGAGTGCGGACCAGCGTCCGGCCCGCACTCCCGCTACTCGAAGGAAGTGCCCGTGACAGCCGCCGAAGCAGGAGCAAACCCCCGCCGCCGCACCCACGACGCGCTCCTGCAGGACATTGAAGCGGACCTCCGCTCGGGCAAGATCAAACTCGGGGACCGGCTTCCCGGTGAACGCACGCTGGCTGAAACCTACGGGATCTCCCGCTCGTCAGTACGGGAGGCCATCCGGGTTCTTGACGCCATGGGGGTGCTGCGCAGCTCGGTGGGATCCGGGCCCGCCTCGGGGGCCATCGTCGTCTCCAATCCCTCGGCCGGCCTGTCGTCGGCCCTGCGGCTGCACGTCGCCAGCAGCCGGCTTCCCGTCGAGGACATTGTGCAGACCCGCATCCTGCTCGAAACCTGGACGGCCACCGCGGGGGCGGCCCGGCCCGGTGGCGAGGAGGAGCTTGCGGAGGCAGCCCGGCTGCTCCAGGCCATGGACGATCCCGGCATTGACCGGCCCACCTTCCACGAACTCGACGCGCGCTTCCATGTGACGCTCAGCTCCCTGGCCGGAAACGCCGTGGTGGCCACCATGATGGAATCCCTCAGCGGCGCGATCGTCGGCTACGTCAAGGGAGCGATGGACGCCATGGATGCGTGGCCCGACGTCGTCTGCGTGCTCCGGGCCCAGCACCACGGCATATTCGACGCCGTCAAGGCACGCGACGGCCAACTCGCGGCCCGGCTCCTGCGCGAACACATCGAATGGTTCTACACCCGGGCGCACGAAGTCACGGCCCAGCCCGCCGCCTGAATCTCGCTCTAGTCGGGCGCAAGAAGATGACCCGACCCGTCGTTACCGTTTATCTCGGCTCTCGAATTCTTCGTCAAGTTCGTACCGCCGGAACTCTGTTTCCGGATTGGGCTCGCCGTCGGCCACGATCTCGTGGTCAAACTGGCGTTGGATCTGGCTGTCGAGCACCTGTAAGTCCTGGTCTGAGACCTGCTCCAGATGAACGGGAATGACTCTTCCGGGGTCAGATGGAAATTGTTGACATACTCAAGGGGGTCTTGGACCGTGTGGCGACGGCGGCGCAGGCACAGGTGGTGATCAGACGTCCTTCGCCGTGGCCGAGACCGGACATGACATGCCACGCAGCCCCCTCGGTGACGCTGAGTGTTTCACCGCTTGTCTTTTTGTCGAAGAGGACGGCGACGCCGGGGCTTATACCGACCTCCACGGCAGGGCAGTGCCGGCTAGGCACGAAGGACGGATTCGTGCACCGCCGTTCAGCTCCCCGCCGGCTGGCGAGAGGCCCTGGGTAAATCCTGTCACGAAGCGCTGGCCCGGGTGTGGATCGTCCGATAGGCGAACTCCACCAGGTAGTCGTTGAGGGCGTGGCTCGCCTTCTCGGCGCCCTCCGAGTCGCGGTCCAGAATTGCGTGGAGGATGCGGGCGTGGAGGCTTGAGCCCTGACTAATTTCAGCTTGTTCATCACGAACGTGGGTGATCCAAAACCTGCGTGAAAGGCCCTGAAGGGGCGCCATGGCATCGGCCAGGTACTCGTTGTGGCTTGCGTTGACGATCATCAGGTGGGTTTCCTTGACCGTTTCGAGGTACTGCCGGAGTGTGAATCGGTCAGCCTCGAGAAGTTGCACCATTTCCTGCATGGCCTCGCTGTCGTTGTTCGTTGCAGTTTGGCATGCCAGCCTCACGGCCAGGGCTTCCAGTACGCGGCGGAGTTCGAGCATGCGCAGCTGGGCTTCGACGGATGCAGGCGGCACGAGGACACCCTTGTTCGGGTGGATCTCAACGAGCCGGTTACGGGCCAACTGCTGAAGGGCCTCCCTGACAGGAGTCCGTCCCAGGCCCGTCTTTTCCATTAGGACCGCCTCGGAGACAAGCGAGCCAGGTGCCAGTTCCTGGAAGACGATGAGCCGCTCAATCTCTTCGTAGGCTTGCGCGGCCTTACCCTGCTGCATCATGAAACAACTCTAACCGACCCCATTGCACAACCGATATATTGGTTGCATACTGGTGTGACGCAGGCTACTCCGAAGCCTCCCAACTTTCTACAGATTCGAGGTCAGCAATGGCGAAGACCGTCACCGTTGAGCGGCGTTCCATTGACTTCATCCCACCCGAAGAACGGCACGGCAAGCCCCGTAGCCTGTTGTTCATATGGTTCGCCGCCAACACATCCATTACCGCGGTCGTGACAGGCGCTTTGTTCGTGATCCTCGGGAACAGTGCGCTGTGGTCCATTCCCGCCATCATCCTCGGTAACGCTGTGGGTGGCTTCTTCACTGCACTGCACTCAGCACAGGGCCCCAAGCTCGGGGTTCCGCAAATGATCCAGAGCCGGGCGCAGTTCGGCTACTTCGGTGCCATCCTGCCGCTCGTCCTGGCGCTGATGATCTATGTTGGCTTTTACGCCACAGGCCTGGTCCTTGGCGGTCAGGCTATCGGTACCCTGTTCGGGGTCTCCCCGCAGATGGGCGCCACGATCTTCGCGCTCATGTCGACCACCTTGGCGATCATCGGATACCGCTACATCCACAAGTTCTCGCACATCGCGGCGGTCCTGAGCGCCGTTGTGTTCGTGATCCTCCTGGTGCGCATCATCACCGATGGGAACATCGGCGCGGCCGTTGAGACGAACGCCTTTGACGGCGCTGCGTTCGTCCTTGGCATCTCCCTCTCCGCATCGTGGCAGTTGACTTTCGGCCCCTACATCGCGGACTACTCACGGTATTTGCCCGAAGACACCCCCAAACGGGCCACAATCGGCTGGACCTTTCTGGGCAGTGTCCTTGGCGGCTCTTTGGCCATGATCCTCGGCGCGCTGGCGGCGGCCCTTGGTGGCAAAGCCTTCGGCCATGATCAGGTCGGGTACCTCGCCGGGCTCGGCGGGGCGATCTGGCCGCTGGTCCTGCTCGCCGTGATCCTGGGCAAGCTCACTGGCAACACTCTCAGTTCCTACGGCGGGTACATGTCGCTGGCCACCATCATCACAAGCCTCACCGGACAGAACCGGGTCGGGCCGCGGCAACGCTCGCTCTACGTCGTGGTGATTTCCGCTGTCTCCCTGGCGATTGCACTAGCTGCCACCGCAAACTTCCTGACCAACTTCACAAACTTCCTGCTGTTCCTGCTCTACTTCATGACACCCTGGTCGGCCATCAACCTCGTGGACTACTACTGGGTCCGCAAGGAGCGGTACAACATTGCCCAACTCTTCCTCCGCGACGGCGAATATGGCCGCTTCAACAAAGGCGCTTTCCTCGCATACGCCATCGGCGTGCTCATCCAGATCCCCTTCATGAATAGCTCGCTATACGTGGGCCCCATCGCCAACCTGCTCGGAGGCGCAGAGATTGCCTGGCTCATCGGGCTCGTCGTCGCCGGCGGCCTCTACTACGCCGCGTCCCGAAACGTTCGCAACCAAACCGTCTCGGCCCCCGACTTCATCGCGGAACAGCGCCACGAAGTTGCTGTCCCCGCCGCCGCAACCACCTCAAAGGAAACCCCGTGAAATACGATCCCGCGCTTGAGAGCAGCCCGCTGCCATATTCACCCTTCAAAAGCTGCACCGTCCCCCGACCCATCGGCTGGCTCTCGAGCGTCAGTCCAGACGGTGTGGAGAACCTGGCACCCTACAGTCAGTGGCAGAACCTGACTTTCGATCCCCCCATGGTGATGTTCTCCGCCAACCAGTACCCGGACGGGCGGAGGAAAGACACCGTCCTGAACGCGGAGCAAACCGGCTGGTTCGTATGGAACATGGCCACCTACGACCTTCGCGAAGCGGTCAATATCAGCGCCATGGCCTTGCCATTCGAGGAGAACGAATTTGACCACGCCGGCGTCACAAAGCGCTATGCGGAGCTCTCCCCCACACCCATGGTGGCCGAAAGCCCGGTCCATTTTGAGTGCAGGTACCTCTCGACGCACCGAATGACGGGTAGCTCGAACGTTGGAACCATCGACATCGTCTTTGCACAGGTCGAACGGATTCATATCAACGACGAGGTCCTCACCGTCGATGGGAGGCTCGACATCCCTAAAATCCGGCCCCTGGCCAGGATGGGATATCACGACTACGCCTCCATCACGGAGACTTTCGAAATGAAAATCCCCCACGCATCCGACGACGAAGCCTACGGACTCGCCGGCCAGCCCGCCTAGGTACTTCTCCCCGAAGCCCCCGCTCAAGGACCATTGAGCGGGGGCTTCGGCCATGCCGTCCCGCTTCAGGGCCCTGCTGTACGAGCACGTCCGAGAGGGTGGGGTCTAGAGCAGCGGGCCGTCGTAGTCGGAGATGCTGGGTCTGACTTCCCGAAGAAACTGGGCCAGAGCGGCCTCGGGACGACCCGGGAACGCTGCCACGAGTTCGCTAAGCTTCTGGGTGTCCGCGGGGGTGCCGGAGGCCAGAACAGTTTCAATGATCGCTTCAGCCTGGCGTCGCACTGAATCTGCGGGGTCGCGTGAGCCCTGCGCATCCCTGTCATGCTCTTCCGGTTCCGGGACACCACGGTTCGAAGTAATGGTCGACATTCTATGCACCTGCTCGTTCGCGCCTCAGGAAGGGTCTGAAGCTGGCCCACGGCCATGCGCGTTCCACAGAGCAGGTGCCCATCACGGAGGACTGATAAGCGCGACGTTACTCAGGCCACGTCGCTCCAGGTAGGGCCATTGGATCCTTCCGTCGCCACCATTAGTGCGGTGTTAGGCCCTCGCATCCGGGAACCAGCCCTCCGGTGCCCGTTTTGGTTCGAGGTGTTCAGGGTCCCGGTGTTTCTGCATATCGCATTTATAGAACGGCCCGTGGGGGTCCAAGAGCACGCTCATGTGATGGTCGGCGTGGTCTCTGAACCAGACGCTGATCCCCGTCGCTCCGTCGAGTCGGAGGTGTTCCCAGGCGCGCCACAGAGCTTCTATCCGGCTGACGGCTTCGGGGTGGAAGTACCACTCGATGCACCATTTTGCGGCGCGGCCGTCGATGTCGCGGACGTAGGTAGGCAGGAGCTGCTCGTGAAGAAATTCCTCGGCCGAGCCGTACACCAGTTCCGGTGTCTTCTGGTCGTCGGCCGGAGCATCTGCGGGTGTCTCAGCCTTGAGTGAGCCGAAGCGGCCGATTTCGGTAGTCATGCCAGCCCCCTAACCCGCGAGCCAGGGATTGGACTTCGCAGCAGGGCCGGCCGGCACAGCTTCCTCTTCGGGGCGCGGGCTGTACTGCTTAATGGATGCCTCCACGGCGTCCTTGTGCGTGCCGGTGTACCAGGGCATGGTGCGGACGAGAGTGGCGGGAGCGCCGGAGGCGAGGACGACGGCGCGGCCGCGGTCCAGCTCGGCGAGGTTGGAGACGTCGAAGATCCGTTCCTTCCCTTCCTGACGGGACCGGCTGGACCCGGATTTGCCGGAGCTGATGGAAACGTTGGTGTAGCTGTAGTCCCCGATCAGGTCCGAGAGAGCACGGAGGAATCCTTCTTCGGCCACTCCCCCGCCGTAGACCTTGACGTTTGCTGCGGACCAAATTTTCCGCATATTCGCCTCCCCCCATAGTTCGACGCCCTGGGACCAGGACTGCAGGATGCCCATAACAATCAGGCCTTTGGAGCCGTAGTGGCTGAACTGGTCCGGCAGGCCGGCCCAGCGGACGACGTTTGCCAGCTCGTCCAGGGCGAAGAGCGCCGGTTTGGGCAGACGACCGCCGCTGCGCTCCGCCCGTTCTTCCATGGCTTCCGCGATGGCCACGGTCAGGGCTGTGGTGAGCGGAGCGGCGGAGCCTGCACCTTCCTTGGAGAGGATGTAGATGGTTTCCTGGGACGCGGCGAAGGCGTGAGGGTTGAACTGACGACGGGCGTCCAGGGCAACCGTGGCCTCTCCGGTGGGGGCGACCCAGCGGAGGGTGTTGCGGCTCTTGAGGCACTGGATCATCTTCTCGGCGGTGCCGAAGATGCCGTCGCGCTGCTTGTCCGCGAGCTTGAGCGTGGATTCCAAGCCGCGGTACTGCAACTCGTAGTCGTGCTCTTTCAGGATCTCGATTGGTTCCTGGCTGACCTGCTCCGTGACCCAGAAATAGACCTGCGTGATTGGCAGGTCCCCGAGGGCGGCGGCGAGGAAGTATGAGGAGAGAATGTCTTCGGCCTTGGGGTCGAAGTAAGCGTCCGGCTTGGAGCCCGGGACGCGGGAGCCGACTGAGAAGTGCTGGGTGAGCTTGTAGGCCTTCTCTTCGTCGGTGACGTAAGAGAGGGGGTTCCACCACCAGTCGGGCTCTTCCTGAGCGATTTTCTGCGGGTCAAAGACCCAGACAGGGGCGGTGGCTGCGCGGACGCCGCGGGTGCCGTCAACGACGTCGCGCTTGTTCGAGGTAGAGACCACAGCTCCAGGGGCGTCCAGGATCGCCGGCATGACCCGGGAGGTGGACTTACCGGTACGGGGGCCCCAGATATCGAGGCTGAGGTCTTCCCAGGACTGGATGAACGTTTGCCCGGTGGAGACGACCTTGCCGACAATGATGCCGGGTTTGCCGGCGACGCCCAGCCGGTTGGCGGTGGCTTGGGCGCCCTTTTGAGAGAACGCGGTGAGGTTCTTGCCGCGGCCGAGGTACCGGGCTGCTTTGTCGACCCGGGCACGCTTGGAGGCACCCTTCCGCCAAGCCCAGAAGACGACTGCGGCCAGGGCGATTACCAGGCCGGCCATGACCGCCACAACGACGGTCGCCTGGGCCGGCCAGATGACTTTGCCCTTCACCAGGCCGGCGATCAAGTCGATGGGGTGGCCCGGAGGCGTCGGCAGGCCGGCCATCCATGATCCGATGTGCACGGCGGCGTACGCGCCGCCGCCGACGATGACGATGAAGCCGATGGCCAGCCAGACCAGAATCGCGTCCCCCAGGCCCATGCCTTTACGGTTCGGTGCGCTCACAGTGCATCTCCTGTCGCGGGCAGCTCCGCGGCCGCGGGGTCCATCAAGGGGGCCGCGGGTTCGTGCCAGCGGGTGTTGGTGTCGTTCAGGCCCTCGGCCCGTTCGATGGAGGTCAAACCGATCTGGACCGGGATGCCCGGGCGGCCGCCGACCTTGATGAGGAACTTTCCCCGGCCCGGGGGTTCGACGTCGGCGCCGCGGGAGTTCCAGGCGGGCGGGTCCTGCCAGGAGATGAGCTTCTGCTGTTCCTGCCGCGAGAGCGGGATGGCCTGAGTCAGCAGCGGCATCTCGGAGGCCGGGAGACCGCCGCAGATGACCATGCCGGAGCGTTCCACGAACCCGCGGGCCTTCATCCGGTCCTCTTCGGCCGGCAGCGCCAGCAGGTCGGACATGGTGTGGGAGATCATGATCTGCCCGACACCCACGGAACGGTTCAACCGGGTCAGGGCGTCGACCCGGTCGACCATGCCCTTGCCCGAGCGCAGCGCCCGCCACAGCTCGTCCAGGACGACGAAGTAGTTCCGCCGAGGTTCCAGCCCGGCGTCAGCGAGGGCGTTGGCGACGTTGACCGTGCCGAAGCCGTAGGACCAGCACGCCAGCAGCACTGCGGCCTGCAGGTCTGTCTCGGTCTCGTCAATAGTCGAGACGTCGAACACCACGGCGCGGTCCCGGCTCATGGGGTTGGTGCTTTGGCGGGAGAAGATTTCGCCGAGCTTCCCGCCGCCGGTCAGGCCGAGCAGGGTGGCCTCCAGCGCCCGGGTTTCCTTCAGGTAGACGTTGATGTCGCCGCGGTCCAGCGCCACCTGGCGCAACTCGTCGGGGGCCGAGACAATGACGTCGAGCAGGTCCTTGAGGACAGGGACGCCGTCGAACCGGTCATCGAGCACGCGGAGGGCGCGGTCGAGAATGGTCTGTTCCTGGTCCGTGGGCGGGTTGTTCCGGCTGATAGTGATCAGGGAGACGACCATGTTCAGGCGTCGACCGTGGGCGTCGGCACGGACGCGGGTGGCAGCCTCGTGGTGGCCGGCCTCTTCGAGTCGCTGCGCGACCTCGACGGCCTGGCCGGGGTCAAGGATATTCAGGTACCCGACGCCGCGGCCGAGCTTAATGACCTGCCCACCAAGGGCCTGCACCGCTTTGACGTGCTCACCCTTCAGGTCACCCAAGACGAGGGCATTGACACCCTGAGCGGAGAGGCCAAGGAACATGCGGCGGACCAGCGTGGACTTGCCCAAGCCCGGCTTGCCGAGGATGAACGCGGACGGATTGGAAATCAGCCGGGCACGCTGAAACCAGCTGATCGGGTCGCAGCAGACGGTCGCCTGGGTTTCCTCGTGCCGACCCAGCGGCACACCGATCATGGGTGATGACGCGCCCGAGGAGAACGGCCACAGGCCGCAGACCTGAACAGTGGTGCCGCGGTATTCGGTGACGGAGGGAACGAGCGCGGCCATGCCGCCGCCGCGTCCGGTCCAGCCGCGTGCGCCCGGGCCGGCGTCCCGGGCGGGACGCTTCTCCGTACCCACCACTGGTTCCTTTACTGTCTTTGACTTCTTTGCAGTCAAAAGGCGCATGCGGGCCATTAGAGGGCGTCCTTAATCTCGGAGGGCACCATGCTGTGCTTGGGCAGGACCAGTCCCAGAGGCAGGGACGCGGCGAACGCGGTGTCCTGGGATCCGTAGGCCCGGCGCAGCAGCACCCGGGCGGTGCCGGAAGTCTGCTCGATGGCGGCAACGGCGTCCGCGAGGCGTTCCTTATCGGTCACGGTGGCGGTGACGACCATGCCGAAGTTCACCAGGCCGGCGCCCTGGGCTTCTTCTTGGGCGGTCTGCACGGCGGACCGGGCATCGACCAGGGCGCGGGCGGAGGGGCGGGTCCCGGAGGTGATGCGGACGTTGGCGTTGTTCTGGTCCCGTTCGACCACGGCCGCGGCGCGGGCCGAGTCCATCGGACGGTACAGCAGGGAGATGCGCTTGCGGTCGATGTCCCCGTGCGGGGCCAGGAGACGGGAAAGCACCGAGGAGTTCACGGAGCCGCGGGGTGCGCCGGTCATCGTCCAGGATGCGGAGAAGGCGCTGTCGTGGCGGTAGTCGTCCCAGCTGGCCTGTGTCGCGGTGGGGCCGACGTCGCCCCAGCTCAGGGAGACAGGGGAACCGGCGGCGTGGGCTTCATCAATGATCAGGGCCGCCGGCGGGTCATAGGCGATCCGGACGACTTCGCAGAGTTCCTGCGCGGACATGGGCCGGGCGATGCCGGCGCCGGTGGACTGGAGCCGGGCCGAGAGGCCCGGAATGCGGGAGGCAAGGTCGCGGGCGACGTCCTCGGGGGTGCGCTTCTTTGAACCCGACCGGAGGGAGGCGTTGAACGTCAGGGAAACCCAGGCCCGCACGGTGGCGGAGCCTTCCGGGTAGGTGTCCACGACCTCGCGCAGGATCGCCTGGGCGAAGGCAGGGGCGTTCGGGTCGATGTTCATCTCGACCTCGTTGCGGAGACGGTAGCCGGAGTCGGGCGCGGTTTCGACCGTGACTGCTGCGGCGTCCAGGCCGGCTTCGTCGGCGAGGCCGGCGAGCCAGCCGCCCCAGTTCGCCACCCACGCATCGACCTGTTCAGGGTCGACCAGGGACGCGCCGTCGGGTTCGGTGGAGAAGATGACGGTGAAGTGGTTCGTGGCCGGGACGTGCAGGAGGGCGAACGGACGCTTGTAGGAGTCGGAGAATTCGTACAGCGTGGACTTCGCGGCCAGTCCTGGCAGCTGGTACATGCCCCACTGCGTGACGCCCAGAGGGCCGGAGCGGTAAAGGTTGGTGCCCGAGCCTTTGGAGATCCGGAAGCTCAACCGGGTCGCGGTGCGGTCAACGACGGACTGGCCATGCTTGTCCTTGACCGTCAGCAGGAGGGCACTGATCCCGGCGACGGCGAGGACCGCGAGGCCCGGAAGCAGGCCCCAGATAGCGAAGCTCGTGATGCCCAGCAGCAGCCCGACCATGACGATGCCGGTGCCGATGGCACCGAGGTTGCCCAACCCGGCCGAGCGGGGCACGCGCCAGTTGCCGTAGGACGGTTCTTTGTATTCGGTGTTAATTGCTGCCACTGGGGCCCTCCATGGATTCTGATTGGCCGGTTGAGTCCTGTGCGGTTTGTTGGGCGGCCTGGGAAACCCGGGACGCTACTTGTGTTCCTGCGGCTACGGCCATACCAGCCGGGCCGGCTGCTGCCGTCGCACCCGACGCGGTGCCTGCCGCGCCAGCGGTGCCTGCCCCTGCCGCTCCGGCGGCACCTGCAGCTCCAGCTGCTCCTGCGGCTGCAGCTCCCTGCGCGCCTGCGGTTCCGGCCGATCCGGGGGTTGGTTTCCCGCCGCTGCCCTTGGGCCCGGGGGTCCCGTCGCTGCCCTTCGGGGTGGAGCCCGGCTGGTTGGAGCTCGCCGGCGTGGGGGCGGCATTGCCGCGTCCGCTGCCGCTGCGGCCCATGGACACGGCACCGGTGGCCATAGCACCGACGGCGGCGCCGGCTCCCGCGCCGCCGCCGGAGGCGACCGCTCCGACCATGGGGGTCACGAAGCGCATTAGCGCCGGCATGGCGAACAGGGCCACGACCATGAGCGTGAACCCGGTGATTGAGCCGATCAGCGCGTTCTTCCCACTGCTTCCCATGAGGAGGAATGCCACCGAGTACACGATTGCCGCGGCGGGTTTGTAGAGGATGAAAGCGATCATCCAGCCGATTGCTTTCTGGAACCACTGCTTGCCCATCTCCGTGTTCGTGAACGCGGCGGTCGTGGGCAGGATGCCGGCGAGGATTACCAGCATTCCACTCCGCACGACCATGAGCACGACCTGAACGAGGGAAGCCAGCAACCCGATCAGTCCCAGGATGATGAGGATGAAGACCCCGACGCCGGTCTGGTTGGTCATGACCAGAAGCTTCATTGCGTCCGAGAAGCCTTTACCGTCAGTCGAGCGGTTGATAATCGCGGCCGAGAACGCATCCGCAGCGACCACGAGGATGGAAATGACACCCAGACCCAACCCGGACACCAGCGTCAGCGTGACCAGGGAGCGGAGAAGGTCCTTTAGAGGCGCTCCCCGCTGCTCCCAGATCATGCGAATACCGCCGATGATGACCGCCAGGACGGCCAGCGCAACCGTCCAAACCATGAGCTCGCCGTTGACCATGGAAACAATCGGGCTGGCCGCAGTCCCGTCCTGGCTCGTCAGGTTCACCGTCGGCATGGAGACCCAGAAAGTCGACAGAGTCGTCACCATCTGGCTCATACCCTCCATGATTGCCTTCGCCATATTTCCCATGGCGTCGTTGACTGCGCCGGATGCGATGTTGCCCGCGACGCAGGTTATGTCCCCCAGCCCGCACTCAGCCATGTCAGACGCCAGACCAGAGGATGAAGCCGCTCAGATCGGTAAGTTGGGCGATTCCATTGAATACTTGCCCATCATCTGAGGCCTTCACTTTCCAGTCTCCAGCTACCCAACGTAGGGAGAGTACGGAGTGCGCCAGAGCGCCGTTGGGGAGTTTGATCGCAAGATCGACATCCGCTTCGGCGGGGCTGTAGGACTTGACCAGGAAGCCGCTGACTTGAGCGACCTCACCGCTTTTCGAAATTGAGGTCTGTGCCTTGGCTTGGGCCATGGCCGCATCGCGGCCGGGCCCAGGGACCACAAGCTTGTCGGCGAGCTTCAGCGAATCCTGTGTCGCTGAAGAACCAAGGGCGATCATGTTGACGGCGGCGTAGAGCGCTCCCGTCGGTGAATGGGCAAAGCAGGAGCGGAAGCCATCACCGTCAGTCAAACCAGGACCGAAAGTCTTTGGGTCGGTAGGGGCAGCCGTCTTGCCGACGAGCTCCCACTTGGACTTCGGCGCCGTTCCCAGTGCTGTGTCAGTGCTGGGGGGTAGCCCGCAGATGCTCTTGCCTCCCGCATCGACCGGAGATGACGGGGTTGCAGAGGCGCCGGAGGAGGGTGAAACGGGGGCCTGCTGGGCGGTGGCGTCGCCCTTGGGGAGCAGGAAGATGACGACGGTGGCCGCGAGGAGCGCCACGACCAGCGCCGCAGCGATGATGAACCCGGGTTTGGTGAAGGGGTTGGCCTCGGGGGTGCTTTCGGTGGACTGGCTCATGGTGAACCTCCCGTGTGGTGGTGGTTTAGACGAACGCGCGAACGATGCCGGAGGCGCCGGTGATGATGATGCAGCCCAGCAGTACCCAGCCGAGCTTGCCGATGGCCTGGGCTCCCTCGCCGCGCTGGAGCTGGATGACCATGCCGATACCGACGATGATCACGCCGAGCACGCCGAGGACCAGGCCGATACCGGAGGCCCAGTTCAGGATGGTGAGCAGGCCGCCGGCCTGGGCCGGGACAACGGGGGTCGGGTTGGGGATGAAGCTTGAGTCCAAGCGGGCCAGGGAGTTCATGGTGAGACCTTTCATTTGGTGGTGCTGGTGTCAGCTACGAGGGCAGCTATGTCGGTGGTGAAGCGTTGGTATTCGCGGGCCGAGGGGACACTGGGGGTGTCTTCGTGCCGCCACGCCTCGACCCAGGGCAGGGTCCAGAGACGGGGCGCTCCCCCGCCGACAATGGCGGCGAAGTCGCGAAGGGCTTTGGGCGTCTTGCCGGGGGCGTCGGCCAGGACGGCAAGACCGAGGAGGTCAACGGCCGGGGCAGCGCCGGAGGCCCACTGGGTGACGGCGCTGCGGGCCGCGGTCAGTCCGCGCATATCAGCGCGGCAGACCAGCAGCAGCTTCGGGGCGCTTCCGTCCTGCGGGACAGGCCAGCAGTGTCCGGAGGCTCGTGCGCCGTCCAGGATCTCCGCGAGCCGGCTTTCACCGGAGCCGCCGTGCGCGCCGGTGACCCAGAGGGCTGCGGTTCCGGCGACGGTCCGGCGGCCCAGCCGGTCAGCGGCGTCGGGTTCGACCATGCCCCGCAACGGGACGGTGATGGCCGCCGCCGGCGGGGCGTGTACCTCCGGTTCCGGCGTTTCCGTCTCGACGGCGGGGCGGCTGATCCAGGGGTTCAGGGTCTGCTGCATGGGTCCTCCTTTCGAATGTCCGTTGAGTGGGTGGTTAGAAGCCGGCGGCGACGGCGGCGGCCGCGGCGAGCCAGGCCCGCTGGGTGGCTGGCTGGAGGGCTTCGTACCGGATGGGTCCGTTGACCAGTGCCGGGTCGTAAGGGATGCGGACGACGGCGCGGACGAAGGGTTCGAAGCCCTTGGCGATCCGCTCTGCCTCGTCCTTGGCCCGCTTCAGGGCATCCCCGCTCATGGACCGTTTCGCGTCGGTGGACTCGGAGACGATCACGACCGCGTTGCGGGCCAGCTCCGCGTCGTGGCCGCCGCGGGATACGAGGGTCTGCAGCGTCAGCCGGGCGGCTTCGGCGCGGTCCTCGATGGCAGTGACGGGGACGACGAGCTGGTTGGTGTGGTCGATCATGCGTCGCCAGTTCGCGGCGCGGGCGGTGTTGCCCGAGTCCATGACAACTAGCCGGTAGTACCGGGTGAGTACCTGGTGGGCGATGTCGACTTCTTCGGCGGTGACTTCGTGGTCGCCTTCTTCGTTCTCATCGGAGCGGAGGACATCGAACTTGTCGGCCGTCTGGTGGTGGACGAACTTGGCGATTTCGGCCGCGTTCGTGGACGGGGACAGCAGCTCGGTCGAGGAATCGATCAGGTCCAGGACGCTGCGGTCGTGGGAGCCCTTTTCGGTTCGCCAGCCCAGCGTGCCCTGGGATTCGTTGTTATCCCACGCGACCGTGGCCGCGCCGCTGTAGCGGGCGAGGATGGCCGAGAGCATGACGACGGTGGGGGTCTTGTTGGCCCCTCCCTTGCGGTTGACCACGGCGATGGTGCGCGGGCCGGGCCAGTGCTGGCTGACCGTGCGGATGTCCTCGCGTTCGGAGAGTTCTTCATCGGAGGGGTTCATGCGGATGCCCAGGCGTGTGAGCGCACCGCGCCAGCCCTGGGTGGCCGGCTCGAGGACCGGGGCGCTGACCAGGAAGGAGGTGTCCTTCAGGCTGCGCCGCGTCGGAGCCGGCTCTTCCACTACAGCTTCGGTCACGGCCGAGGCCGCGGGCAGCCACGGCTGGGCATCGGCTACGGCAGCGTGAACCGGCGCTGTCTCTACAGGCTTGGCGGCGGGCTCCGGTGCCGTAAGAGGCGTGGTTTCGATGACGGCGGGGGCGGCGGTCTCCGGGGTGGTGGCGGGGGCTTCGGCCCGGCGGCGGGCTGTGCGGGGTTCGTAGGAGATGGATTCGATCTTGTTGTCCGGGTGGACGATGAGTTCGCCGTGGCCCTCGGGATCTTCGATCTGGACCCGGACGGGGCGCTGGAGCGTTTGCGCTTCACCGACGACCAGGGCCAGGGCGTTGTTGCGGAGGTCCTGCAGGGATTCCCCGGCGGGAACGATGCGGGAGTTGCCCGCGACGACGACCTCGGCGGTGCCGTTGTCGCGGACAATGGCCTTGATGCTGGGGAAGGCCAATACTTGCGTAGGGGTTGTACCCATCGGCTTGTTCCTTAGGTGTGAGAAGGGAAAAGGCGGTGACGTTCAGGATGCTGGCGGGGTGAGACGGTTGACCTTCCACGGAGCGTCCTTGCCCGTGCGGAGCAGGTGCAGCGTGTAGGTCCCGGCGTTCGTAGGGACCGAAGCGCTAGCGCCGTAGCCGTTGGCCTCATCGACGGACAAGGTGGCCGCTCCGGTGACGCGGGAGGCCGGGATATTCGAGGGATCCACGGAGGAATAGTCGGCCGTGGCCTGAGGCGTCAGCCAGCGGGCCAGATCGTTGGCCCACTGCTTCTCATCCAGAGTTGGCCGGGCGAAGTCGGTCATCGCGTTCTCGGCAACGTCCAGAGCGTCTTCCTTGCTGGCCTGGTCCCACGTGATGCCGATGGTGGCCGGTACCGTGCCGCCGGGTGCCTGGGGGCCGCTGTTGGCGCTCAACGAGACCGGGGCGGAAGCGGTGGGGCTGGCGCTGGAAGAGGACGCCGGCGCGGCCCCGGTGGACGCGGCAGGGGCGCAGGCCGCGCACAGCAGCGCCACCGCGATCAGGGTCAGGGGCTTCTTCACTTCGTCTCCTCTTGAATGGGCAGGTACAGGAAGGCTGAGGGGACCGTATTGGACACGGTCCGGGTGTAGTAGTTGTGGTCATCCGGGGCAGGGTTGCCGTTGTAGCCCTCTTCGACGTAAGTGCCGTTGTCCTTGACTTCCTTCACGACGCCGACGTGGCCGAAGTTGGGGTCCGCTCCCCCGGCACCTGGCGCGTACCAAACCACGGCACCGACCTTGGGTGCGCGGCCGGTGGGCCAGCCCTTGGCGTCCCAGCCGGCCTTCCACGTCAGGGCCGAACCCAGGCCCTGGCCATCGGGACGGAAGTTGCTGTTGAGGAACCTGAACGGTGCACTGGGGGAGCCCATCTGCTGGTTGACCCGCCACAGGGCGAAGTCCACGCACTCCCGGTAGTACATGCCCAGCGGTGAAGTGCTGGCCGCGTTGGCGCCGGCCTGCATCCAGGTCGGTGAGTTCTTCCACGGGTAGTCGTTCCCGGCGCCGGACTGGCCGGGGATTCCGCAGTCGCTTCCCTGCAGGGAGAACTTCGACGTCGAGAGGGCCTGGACGATTTTCACGGCCTCGGGCCAGTACTTCTGGTAGTGGTACGGGTCGGCGTTGCGCTGGACCTTGTTGGCCGCGATTGTCGGTTCCAGCAGTTCCCAACCCGCCACACCCTGCAGCGCCTTCATGAAGTTCGTGGCGCTCGTGGCCGGGTTCATGCGGTCCTTATAGGATCCCCACGCGCCGTTGCCGCGCTGCTGAAACAGGCCGCGGGAGTCGGGGCCGGCGGTATCGCCATTGTCCAGAACACGCAGGCCCGACTCCCCCAGGGCAACCATCACCGCGATCATCTGACCATTCACAGAAAGGTTCAAAGCCTTACCCGCCCCCATGATCAAAGCGGCATTCTTCAGCTGTTCCCGGGTGTAGCCGGCGACTTTGGTACTGGCATCCACGGAGACGGAAATTACCGGCCCGCAGTCGGCGGCCGCGGGCTTCGCAGGCCCCAAGAGCAGAAGCATCGAGGAAACGAGTCCTAGCAGGGCCACGGGGACAGCTACGGCTACGCCGGTGGCGAGCGGTTTGGCTTGCACGAGTGATCCCCCCTAGGTTTATCTAAAATATTGTAGCAATACTTTAAGTATTGCCCTAGCGACGGTCTAGGCCGCAGCTGCTAGCACTGCGCGACAAGTAGGATGTTCGATATGCCTCGACTGGTTAAGCCCGCCGACGCCGCCTGGAACGAGTCGGTAGCGACCGCTCAGGCGGTCTTCAGCAGCGGCATAAACCTGGCCCTGCTCCACCACTTGGCCGCCAGAGCTGTCCCGGCAACCCGGTCCGAACTTGCGGACGAGCTCAAGGACTTTTCGCCCGCAAGCCTGAGCAAGGCAGCGGGCGTCCTTGCCGCCGCTGGAGTTTTGAAGAAAACGCCCGTGCTCGGTCCAAGCTCCGGGCGCCTGAACCACGCATTCTCGGCAGATCTGCCTCGCATCGAGACGCTGATAGACAGCCTCCGGCGGTACGCGCTTGCGGCGGATAAGTAGCGCAGCGCATGGCTCGCCTCGTGGTGGTGCGGTAAGTAACGCTCCGTTGCTCTGCCGGGTTTAGCCTGCACGAGTGGTAGGTCATGACTCAAGGATAGCCAACCTTAGACATGTCTAAGGCACTCTCAGGAATCTAATCCGTGGATTTCATCTCTTCTTCGAGGATTTTGGCGATGGCCGAGGTGGCTTCAGGAGAAAGGTCCCCGAGAGCCCTGGCTGCAAAACTCCGGACTTCAGCGATTCTCATGGCTTTCAAGAGTTTGAGCTGAGCTTCCACTCGCGCCGGGAGAGTTGGATCTGAGTCGAGCAGGTAAGCGGGCGGGACGCCGAAGAACTCTGCGAGGGCGGAGAGGAGCTTTGGATCGGTTACGGTCGCCCCAGTTCCTTCGCGCATATAGAACCAGCGCGCCCGTGACAAGCCCACGCCCTTCTCGGCCAGGGCAGCTTGGATGTCAGCAAACTTGTACGGCTGGCCCCCTTCCGCAACCACGACGTCCATGAGGAGGTCCAGGCGGCGAGCCAATTCCTCCCGCCGCTGAGAGGCGTTGTCTTTGCGGTTCATGCGGCAGTCCTATCGGGGCTGGAGGGTGTTTGCGGCGTTTTCAGAGACTTCTCGGCATCAAGTAGTGCTGACTCATGTTGATTCCACGCTTCTTCCAAACCAACAGGGTCCACCAGGAGGCAGTCTCGCACCTCCGTGATGCGCCGCTGTAGCGCGGCATGCGGGTTGGAGCTCAATATGTCTTTGCCCGGCGACCCGCCCTGGTGGAGCACCAGGTTTGGGTTGCCGGCGGTGGAGGCCCTCCAAAGCGGCATGAGGCGAAACAGCCGCCACCGGGCGGACAGATCTGCTGATGTCGCCGCGGTAATTCCGACGAGCCGTGACGTAGAAAGTCCGGCAGCCACGCACACAACGGAGACAGCCTGACCGGCGCCATAGAACGGAGAGAAAGATTCCTGTCCCGCGTGGTCCGTTACCAGCTGCAGCAAGGACCGGACCGCAAGGAGCGAGATTGCACCGAAGCAACCGGCGCACACAAGAAAGAACCCGAGGCGGAAAGCGGAGGACATTTTGCTCAGGTGACCGATTACAGACCGGATGACACTAGCGCTTGTGTAGGCGATGAAGAACGAAGCGGCCAGCAGGAACGCGGTCATGCCGGGCTGGGACCCGTACGTGCGGATCAGCGAGGGACTGGTGACCGGTAGGTCGCTGCTTGAAAAGCCGACCACGACGATGAGCGATGAGGCGATCCAGGCGATCCTATGGCGTCGTTCCTTGCGCAGATCCTGCAGCCCCGAGGCCGGCCCAGCAGCGTTGGTTACTGCCGTGTAGAGCTGGGCGAACGCGGCCAGGACGCATAGGGAGAGAATCAGGCCAGCCAGGTTTCGGTTGCCTGTGAGGGAATCCACGAAGATGTAGACGGGTTCGATGTAAAGCGTAAAACCGGCTGTGGCGAAAGCCGACGCCAAAAAGGCTGGCCGGGCCGGCCGGTTCCAGAGGCCGGAGAGTCTGAGCAGGGTCAAAATCCCTAAGCTGACCGCAACCACAATGCTCGTCATCCGAATACCTCTGCAAACCTGGATGGCTCATCTAGCGGCCGCAGATGAGAGCGCCACATCCTGTCCATCACTATGTCCGCAAAAGTCTCCGCCCGCTTCTCCTCCGCCACTGTGAAGGTGGCGCAGCTCGCCGACCTTCGACGGCCTAGTAGCTTCGGCTCCGAAGCTTCGACCTGCAATTGGTTAGTGACCATCGAAGCGCCCAGGAGTGGCATTGGGCGGGTGACGTTTCCGCGGGCCTGTTCGTGGTGGCCCAAGAGAAGGTGTCCAAATTCGTGGCACACGAAGTGATCCTCACGCCGGCGCTCATCTGCGGGGGCGAAAAGGATTAGATCCACCGCTGCGTTGCAGTAGGTCATGGCGCATACCGGGCTGCCGGCAAGTTCTTCGGTTCGACGGACCACAAGCTTTCTCGCTCGTCGGGACGATACTGCCTCCCTCAGGACGTCCAGCGTCAGCTTCTCGGGCAGCCCGAGCTCGGCGATGGTCGACTGAACCGTCGCGACATAGCTCGGCATCATCAGCGGGGTCATGATTTCCCCGGACCCAGATCCTCCAACACGTACCCCGAGGGGTACTGCGAGGAGCCCGAGAGACCGGGCCGGAACCGCGGGGTCTGCCTCAGCGGACGAACCGCCGTGATGGTTGCCTTCAGCCGCAGTAGACCGCTCAGCACTGCCTTGACGACAGTATTGGGGCGAGGCAGTCCCAGAGCTTCAGACTGACGCGGATCGTCCAGCATCGCCGAGAGGAGAGTTTCAGTGGCCGGCCGGAGGGGTTTAGGAAGCCGAGCCCGAAGAACACCCAAGGTAGAGTCCATGAGTTCCAGCCCAGCCGGGCTGGCAGCGACATGCTTTCTCTCGTAGTCATCGAGGAACGCGGCGGCACCAGCGAAGTCGCTTGGGATGTCGTGAAGGCCCATGCGCTCTCCGAGGGCTGAGAAAAAATCAACAGCGGCCTGCTTCTCGGTGTCCAGAGATGCCCGCCAAGCATGGCGGTCGGCCCACCGGATCGGAACGACGAGCATCGTCATAAGGACATAAACGAAGTCTGCGTTGCGGCCGGGCACTCCCCTGTGCACATTGCGCAGGAGGGTGACCATAGCTGCGCCCCGTTCACTGTCTAGGCCGCCAGCGATGATTTCGTAGATGACTATCGCCGTGTCGTAGGAGCGCTTTTGCGGACGTGAACGGATCTCCCCCGTGGCGGCCAGCGTCCCGGCCAGCGAAGGGATGGAAAAGTTGCGGTAGTAAGCAAGGAAGAATCCCAGGTCCATATCCTCAGCCAGGTCGAAGAGGACGAATCTGCGATAGATCTCTTCAAACTGGCTGCGGCTGAGCGTCCCCTGGCGCTTGAGGCTTTCTGCTCGGCTTTTGTGCATCGAATCAAACTCCAGCAAGAGAGGCCACAGGTGCGAAAAGGCTGAACCCAGGCCGGACGTCAGTGCTCAAGATAGAGCACCCGCACCATGTGTAACCTTAGACATGTCCAAGGTCCGATTATAGTGGTTCACGGCCGAAGGTGGCCCGGGGGAGGTCTCGGCAACCGACACGCCGGGACCTAAATCCCACTTAAGGCAATCTGATTCATGTGTTCTTGGACTTGTAACTTCGGTCCTGGGAGGGAACATGCCACAGCGCAGCAAGGGAGAGCGACACGTCATAACGGCGCGGTTGCCGATTTCCGACGCAGAAAAGCTGGCCGCCGTCGTGGATGCGACGAAGGAGAGCCGGAGCGACCTCATCGCTCGACTCGTGCACGCCCACTTGAAGACTATTGACCTCGATCGACTCACCGGCCAGGAGGCCCTGCCTATTGCTAAGGCGAGTTAAAGACTGAAGGCCCGCACTAGGCGGGCCTTCAAAAAGTATGGCGTTCAGATCTCGTTCTTGGCGGGATTCGATCTGAACTTTCAAAAGCTCCCCGCGAGGGGCGCTCCATTTGCTATACCCCGAAGGGAGTAACTGTTGTCTATGGTACCTGCCGCTGTCGCGGCGTCAACAACTGACGTGCCGCTGTCGGCGCGTCAAGTCACGCCAGAGCTCGCGTGGCGTCTTGCCCCGCTGATTGCGGGAGCCCCGACGTACCGGCGGGGCCGATGGATTAAGGGCCGCTTCCAGTACCCAGGTCCGGCTGTGGCGCCGAAGATCACGGCCGCACTCCCCAAACAGCCGGCAGCTGTGCACGTTCACGGGTCGGACGGGTCCGTTGCCACCCTTTGTATTGACCTGGATACCTCCAAAGCTCTGCAGGAGGTTGTGGACGACGACGCCAGACGCCTCGGGGAGCTGCTGGAGAGCTGCGGGATCCGCTACGTTGCGGACTACTCCCCCAGCGGCGGCCGGCACCTGTACGTCCCGCTCGTGGAACGTGTCGGCGCGGCCGAGGCCCGCGAGGTCGTGGAAGCCATGACGCTACTGGCTCCCAGCCTCGACCCGGGCCCTCACCAGAACGTCACGGACGGCTGTATTCGCGTCCCGGGATCAGCTCATAAGTCCGGCGGCCACCAGATCCTCACCACTCCCCTGGCCACCGCGTACGACACGCTGCGGCGACGGAATGCGGCCGACACATGGAATGCCCTGCTCCGGGCACTGGCCCCGGAGCTGCGCCGCCGCCGTGACCTGAAGGCCCGCGAGGCCAAACTTGCCACAGTGGCCTCAGCCCCTGGCACCAGCTCGCTCTCCTTTGGCGGCAGCCAATCCCCCTTGCGCGTCCTCGCCCGCACGGGCCTGTACGACGCCAACCGCTACCCCAGCCCCTCAGAGGCCCGCATGGCGGTCCTGAACCACTTCGCCGCGTGTGGGTGGACCCTGGACCAGGTCCAGCGGGAGATGACCGGCCAGTTCCCCGGTCTCGCTGCCCTCTACAAGGACACCAGCCACCGCGACCGCCTCCTGGACAAGGAGTGGGCGAACGCCTGCGGCTGGGTCCAGAAAAAGCCGACCTCCAAAACTGGAGAGACTAGTTCCCTTATTAACGACACAAGCCAGCCAAAGCCCACAGGGGGGGCAATCAAACTAGCCAGCAAAGCTGGCGTGCACCAGCTCGTAAACGATCTTGAAAATGTGCTCTACGCAGCCCTTGACCACCGGCTCAAAGAACACGGCAGAGAGGGCCTAAGCCTGCGGCTACTCCTTCGCGCAGTCCTGGGCTACATGCGAACAATGGAAACGGAGCTGCTCGATGTTGGCTGCAGGACCTTTGCCAGCGCACTCGGCAAGCACCACGGCACCGTAGCCAGGCTCCTGCGCGTCCTGGAAGGCGCCTCAGACGGCATCTTGACGAAAGTATCCGACGCCCGGGGCCGCAACGCTGACACCTACCTGGTCCAACTACCACAGCACTACGAGCAACTGGCCCGGGACCTCTCTTGGCGGCGGGGGAAGATCTACGGCATCCGTCCCGTATTTCGTGTGCTGGGCGATGTAGCGGCCTTGTCCTACGAAGCCATCGAACGCGGCCGCTTCTCCCCCACTACGGCAGACATTGTCCGCTCGACAGCCCTAAGCCGGTCAGCCGTAGACAAGGCCCTGGCAGAGATGGCAGCCCACAACATGATCCAACGCACCGACGGATGCTGGTTCCTGGTAGCTGCCACCGGTCTCAACGACCTGGCACGCCGTCTGGGCGCCCTCGATGACGCTGCCGAACAGATCACAAGACACCGCCTGCAGCGCGCCCGGTGGCACGCATGGCTGGACAGGCACCTCTCCTCTGAGCTATCTGAGACCGAGCTGTACGACGCGGAAACCGAAACCCACTGGCTGCCACCGGATGACGACGACGACGCCTACCCCGGATATGTGTGGAAGGCAGCATGAGCCACCCGCATTACTGTCAATACACCTAATAACAGTAATGCGGGTAATGCTTGCAAAGACGGCAAAGACAGTGTTGACTGTAAAAACGGCTTTGACTGTATTAAAGTCAAATCACGTAAAGACAGTAATAACAGTAAAGACAGCAACGACAGTAGGGCGGGCAAGATGGCAGCTCCAGTAGAGTTCGACCGGACAGGCATGGAGCGAATCTGCGGGTTCGTCAACGGCAAGGGCGGCGTCCTCAAGACGACCCTGACGGCCAACATTGGTGCGCTGCTGGCGAGCTTTGGCTGGAAGGTTCTCCTCGTGGATATGGATCCACAGGGCAACCTTGGCCTCGACCTCGGATACCGGCACGAGTCCCAGGATGATGACGGAACGGGCCTCGCACAAAGCCTCGTCTTCGGCCAACCGTTGACCCCATTGAAAGACGTTCGCCCAAACCTCGACGTCGTGCCCGGAGGAAGCTCACTCGATGAGGCCGGCGCCGGCCTCATCTCCCAGTCCAGCCGTGACGGACGCAAGTCGAAGCTGGCCCTGGCGCGGTCTCTTGCCCCCATCGCCGCGGACTACGACATCATCCTCATCGACTGCCCGCCCGGCAATGAACCGCTCCAGGTCGCCGCCCTCGGCGCAGCGGCCTACGTTGTGGTGCCTACAAAAACGGACAAGGCCGGCCGAGAAGGGCTTCTCGGAGTGGCTAAGCGCTTGGATACAGTCCTGGATGTGAACCCCAACCTCGACCTCCTGGGCGTCATCATCACCGCCACTTCCTCGACGGCAACGAACGTCCACCGGACAACCCGGGAATCGATCACGGAAACGTTCGGCGATGATTCAGTGCTGTTCAAGGGCATGGTTCGTCACGCAGAAGCGCCAGCGCAGGCCGCCCGGGACAGGGGAGTGCTCATTCACGAGCTCGAGGAACAGGTTAAGGCTGCACCGAAGTGGTGGGAAGTTCGCAAGGGCACCGCGGAAGCGGGGCAGAGTCAGCCACGGTCCGCCGCTAACGTCGCAGAAGACCTCTACCAAGTCACACATGAACTCGTCGCCCGCCTGGAAGCAGCTGAGAAGAGGAACGCATCATGACCGAATCCACCCGCAACCCCATAGGCCCGCCTCCGCGCAGGGCCGCTGCTGCGCCCGCCGTCCAGAACTTGGTCAAGGCAAACAGGAATCCGGCACCCGCTGAAGCGGTGGCGCCGGCCCAGAAGGCTCAGCCGGCCTCGGCGTCCAAGCAGATCACGTTCTACATGGCCGCCGACGATTTGAAGAGGGCCAAAGCGGCGTATACCGCGACGAGCGGGCAGGAGATGGACCGGAGTTGGTCCGACTTCATCTCGCGCGCAGTCCTCATGGAGGTGGCCCGACGCGAGCGGGTCTATAACGAGGGCGAGAACTTCCCTGGAGGCACGCAGAACCTGGCCCCGGGCCGGCGAATCCAGCCCTAATGCCGTCAATACTGTCTTTGACAGTATTGACGGGGGAGGGCTACTGGTCGGTGCGGATCACGACGAGCTTGTACCCCTCGGGGATCCTTGCGTGCAGGGCTTCCTTGGCTTCCTCGTAGCTCCCACCTTGGACGCTGAGGTGGTCGTAGGTGCCGTCGGGAGCTTGGATGGTGCCGGCGATTTCCACCTGACCACCTTAGTCCCGGACAGCCTCTATGCACCCTCAAAGGCTTCGACTTCCGCGGCATCCAGAAGCACTGTCGCCGTCGCGCCCGTTGCACGGGCTAGGTCGTCGACGGCGTTGAAGTGGACCCTGGCGAGGGCGATGGCAACCAGCTCAAGGTATTCAGCGCCGTTGCGCTGTTTCAGGTCGCCCAGATAGCCCCGCATGCGCCCTTCCAGGGCGCCGGGGCCCTCCGATTCTTCTGCCGCGAGCCGTGTCAGCGTCAAGGCCGCCAGGGCCGGGCTGTCGTAGATGAGTCCCATGGGCCAACGCTACGCACGCGGGCGGCCCCGTCAAGGGCCGGCCCTAGTCCCAGCGGTGGGCTTCCAGAGCGCGGACCAGGGGAGCGGGGTCCTTCTCCAGCTGGTCGACGGGACGGGTCCCGGCCAAGGCCCGGGAGGGCGTGGCCATCCAGATCGTAAAGTAGTTGTGTGGCACCTTCAGGTCCATGGCCCGCTGGAACAGTGTTGTGACGACGGGCTGGAGCTGCCCTCCAGGGAGGAACTGAAAGCCCGGGCAGTACGTCCTTTCTCCGATGATCTGTTTACCGGACTAAGTTGACGGTTTACGGCGCGTGTCGCCTGCATGAGGCGAGCCCGTCAGCGTCATGCTTTGGTCATGGATCTCTCGGATCGCAGTTGGGATCGGCATCGAGCGGAGGGACTCACTGTCGCGAACGTCGGGCGGGTGATTCCTCGCCCCGGTGTTCCTGGCTTCGTGGTCCTCGACGCGATGGGAGAGGAGTTCGCTCCCGCCACGGAGTATCTGCTTGAGCTGGCAGCGACGGACCGTTCGCCTCAAACGGTACGAACCTATGCCTTGTCCTTGCTTCGGTTCCTTCGATTTTTGTGGGCTATCGGGGTCAACTGGGAGCAGGCAACGTCCCTTGAAGCGCGCGACTTCGTGTTGTGGGCGCGCCAGGCCGAGAAGTTCGTCGGGAATCGTAACGTCCCTCAGCGGCGGGGGAGCCGGAACCTTGTCACGGGAAAGAGGCATCTCGGAGTGCGTTACTCACCCTCGACGATCAACCACACGACGACCGTGTGTAAGGAGTTTTACGCTTTCCAGCTTCGGGTGGGTGAGGGGCCCATCGTGAATCCTTTCGAGCTGCGCCGCGGGCGATCCCATGCGCATCATGATCCTCAGCGGGAGTTTGCCCCGGTGCGGCGCCAGCCCTTGCGTCAGCGCGAGGCGCGCCGGGTGCCAAGATCAATCCCGGATGGGAAGTTCAACGATCTGTTTCGCCGTTTGCGGTCCAACAGGGACCGGGCGTTGGTGGCGTTTTATGTCAGCAGTGGTGCACGGGCGAGCGAGCTGCTCGGGATCACGGGTGACAGGGTCAACGTGGGTGACCAGCTAATCGGCGTTTACCGCAAAGGTGGTCAGCTGCAATGGTTGCCCGCTTCGCCTGATGCTTTCGTATGGCTTCGGCTCTATCAGCTCGAAGGAAGCGTCGCCGGCCCGGATGAGCCGGTTTGGCTCACGCTGCGGGGCGAGCCCCGTCCTCTGTCCTACGAAGCCATGCGCGCCGTACTGAGACGCTGTAATGACCTGCTCGGTTCGAACTGGACGCTGCACGATCTGCGGCACACGTTCGCGATCAGAGCGCTCGAGGGCGGGATGGGTCTTCACGAAGTCCAGGAGTTACTGGGTCACCAGTCGCTGATTACGACCACGGTCTACGCGGTTCCGCATATGGAGGAAGTTATCGCGCATTACCGGGCCCATCTCAGCAGCAGGAATGCCCCTGCTGCTGACAGTTCGCCGGCCGGTCAGCCCTATAACCCAGATGAGTTGCGCGTGCTTTGGGGGAACCAGTGACAACTCCGCCCAGCAATAAGATCCAGACCGCACGACGAAGCTGGAATGACCACACACCGCCACCACAGGAACAACAACCGCCTGCACTGCAACCCATCCCTGACGGACCGCTGACCAGCGCCAGCATTGAGGACATCATCAACAGCCTCAAGGACTGCCGTCCGTACTGGCCACATCTGGGTGATCACGGGGCGCGCATTAGGCGCCTCCTCACACATTTGAGGCAGTTGCCGGGTGAAACCTGGCAGGACCGCTGGGCGCTGTTCGAGGGCCAGGTCGGGGATGACGCTCTGACGTGGAGGCTCAGGATCGCCGGCGGCTCAAGCAAGAACACGAAGAATCGTAACGAGGTCGAAGGACTCAACGCGGCAATCGGACCGCTGCTGGCCCTGGATGTCATGCGCCCGTCCCACCGGTGGCTCGCGGGTCAGCGCTTTGCCTTCTGGAAAGCACTCAGCCGGTTCCGGGATGCCGCCCACACAGCTGAACTTGAGAACGCCCTCGTCCACGCGAAGGCTTCACCGGCCCAGGCCACTGCCGGGATCCTCACCCTGGGTCGCGTTCAGGCCCATACGGGCAAATCGATCCGCCAGCTCACAGCCGAAGACATCCTCGACCTGACAGCCCAGCTTCCCGGGAAGCTGATCGACGTCAGCCGCAGCGGGCTGACTGCCGTATGGCCGGTGCTGCACGAGAGGGGATGGATCAGACACGATTCCGGGACCCTGCCTACACGGCTCCGCGTCGGACCGAAAACAGTGGATGAGATGGTCGACTACTATGGCATCACTGGCCCCTGCCGGGAACCATTCATTCGCTATCTGCAGGTCCGGTCGGCTGGCCTTGACTACTCCTCGCTCTGTGCTTTGGGTAGGTATCTGGCAGGCCTCTTCTTCGCCGACATCGTCAGGCACTACCCAGGCCATCGCAGCTTCGCACTGACTCCGGACCAGGCAGCTGGCTGGAAAGCCAGGGTCAAAGTTAAGGCCGATGGCTCGCCGCGCCGGGAAGTTTACAGCGTCTTTTTCTCCGTCCGGGCGTTCTATCTCGACATCAGCCAGTGGGCACTCGAAGATGCCTACTGGGCGCAATGGGCCGCCCCAAGCCCCGTAACCTTCGCGGAGACCCGTGGTTACGTGAAGCACCGGCGCGCGACCATCGCAACGATGCAACAGCGGACCCGTGAACTGGCTCCCGTGTTGCCCCGTCTGGTGGAGGCTGCCGAACAGGCCCTCCGCGCAGCAGAAGCAACCCTGGCGAATGCCAAGACGGCCGGCGCCGGCCAAACTATCGACATGGACGGTGAGGCTTGGGAAGTCTTCCAGAGCAGTCAACATGCGCATGTCCGGATTCGGCGTAATGGAAAGGACCGGGACCTGTCCTTTGAAGAGGACAACGCCTTCTGGACCTGGGCGCTTGTTGAGACACTACGACACACCGGTGCACGGATCGAAGAAGTCCTTGAGTTGGTGCACATGAGCATCCAGCCATACAAGGTTCCAGGGACCGGGGAGACCATACCGCTGCTGCACTTCGCTCCGAGCAAGACCGACACTGAGCGTCTGATGGTGGCAGGCCCCGAACTCGTGCACGTGCTCTACCGGGTGCTGTCGCGTGTCACCAAGGACGCTGGTGGTGCACCGCTGACACAGCGATGGGACTCAGCTGAGAAAGTGCTGAGCTCACCTCTTCCGCACCTGTTCGTCCGCCGCCGTGGCGCCGGACCGCCGAACGTAATGACGACGGCCACCGTCTCCACGCTGCTCAATGACTTGGCGGCACGCGCGCATATCAAGGTCAGCGGTGCCGAGGTCCGGTTCACCCCGCACGATTTCCGTCGCATCTTCGCGACCGAGGCACTTGCCAGCGGGTTGCCTCCACACATCGTGCAGGTGCTGATGGGGCACGCCAGTCTGGCGACGACCCAGGGATACGCAGCGATTTATCCCAGGGACGTCATACGACACCACCGCACCTTCATCGAAAAGCGACGGGTCATTCGGCCCACCGAAGAATACCGCGAACCAACAGCCGCCGAATGGGACGAATTCGAGGCCCACTTCGTGCAACGCAAACTCAGCCTGGGAAGCTGCGGACGCGCATATGGAACAGGCTGCCAGCACGAACATGCCTGTCTGCGCTGCGCCCTGCTGCGTCCTGACCCGGCCCAGACAGAACGACTGCAGGACATCATCGACAACCTTCGTGACCGCATCACCGAAGCCAAACAGCACGGCTGGATCGGAGACGTTGAAGGCCTGCGGGTCACGCTGAGCAGCGCAGAAATAAAGCTGGCGCAAATGTTCAAGATGCAAAGCCAAAAAGACCGAACAACCGTAGACCTCGGAACCCCGCGAATCCGAGCCATAAGGGAACCAGGTCAAGCAAAAGAGGATAAGTAGGTTGGCAGCAACCGATCAACCGCGTGCCGTCGGTGGGTGGCAGGGGAAGTCCTTATACAGGGCCGGTCCCCTGCGGCACGCGAATCATCCGAACTTTCGCTATCATCGTTATATGACGATTGGTTCGATGGTTTCTGCTGATAGTTGTGCGCGGCTTGATCCCGCGGCGGCGCTGTTTCATTCCCTGAGTGATCCGACTCGGCTAAGCATTGTGAAGCGCGTGGCCGGCGGCGAGGTCCGCGTAGGTGACCTCACTGCAGAGCTGGGCCTGGCCCAGTCCACCGTATCTGCCCACGTGGCCTGCCTGCGCGATTGCGGCCTGGTGGAAGGCCGGGTGCAGGGCCGCAGCGTGTACTACTCACTGTCCCGCCCGGAACTGATGGACATGCTCGCCCAGGCCGAGATCCTGCTTGCCGCCACCGGCAACGCGGTCAGCCTCTGCCCGAACTACGGTGTTGGCAGCACCGGTGCCGCCCTGACGAAAGAGAACGAACGATGAGTGACGCCTGCGGCTGCAGCGACGAGAGGACGGAGACCGGCGAATCCGGAGAAGCGGAGGAAGCCGTAGGTTTCTGGCAGGTCACCGAGATCCGGGCGGCAGCGGTCTCCGGTGTGCTGCTTCTCGCCGCGTGGATCGCGTCCCTGCTTGGAGGGCCGCAGTGGCTGACCCTTCCCCTGGAGGTCATCGCGCTGCTGGTAGCGGCTTGGACTTTCGTTCCTTCCACTCTCCGTCGTCTGTTTAAGGGCAAGATCGGGGTAGGCACGCTGATGACGATCGCCGCCGTCGGTGCCGTTGCCCTCGGGGAATTCGAGGAGGCGGCCATGCTGGCCTTCCTCTACGCGATCTCCGAAGGCCTTGAGGAGTACTCACTGGCGAAAACCCGTCGTGGCCTGCGAGCCCTGCTGGACCTTGTCCCGGCTGAGGCGACCGTGTTGCGCGGCGGGGCCGAGGTCACCGTCGACCCGGCAGAACT
>NZ_JBFBKP010000011.1:0-75096 GCF_040702285.1 Arthrobacter sp. NPDC080086 | reverse complement strand
ACGAGGTGGAGATCGAGGTCATCGGACTCCACTCCAACCCGATCGTCCGCCGGTAGGAAACCGCGCCGATTTCGGACAGCCGCACCGTGGAGCCACGGTGCGGCTGTCCGTTTTCACAGCGGGAACGGGTACCGGGCACGCGGTAAAGTTGGTACCACTATGACTACTCCCACCGCGCCCGACGCCGTCTCCAGCTCTGCCACCACGGACCCGAACCGTGAAGCCTCCCGCGAAGTCACCGCGGACACCCCGGTCCGGGTCCGGTTCTGCCCCTCGCCCACCGGAACCCCGCACGTCGGCCTGATCCGCACCGCCCTGTTCAACTGGGCCCACGCGAAGCACACCAAGGGCACGTTCGTCTTCCGGATCGAGGACACGGACGCGGCGCGCGACTCGGAGGAGAGCTACCAGCAGCTGCTGGAGGCGCTGAAGTGGCTCGGCATCAGCTGGGAAGAGGGCGTCGAGGTGGGCGGCCCGCACGAACCCTACCGCCAGTCGCAGCGCCTGGACCTCTACAAGGACGTGGTGGCCAAGCTCGTCGCAGGCGGCTACGCCTACGAGTGCTACTCCTCCCCGGAGGAAGTCGAGGCACGCCACCGCGCCGCCGGCCGCGACCCGAAGCTTGGCTACGACAACTTCGACCGGAACCTCTCCGAGGAACAGCTCGCCGCGTTCCAGGCCGAGGGCCGGCAGCCGGTGTTGCGGATGCGGATGCCCGACGAGGATGTCACCTTCACCGACATGGTCCGCGGCGAGATCACCTTCAAGGCCGGCAGCATCCCGGACTACGTGATCGTCCGCGCCGACGGTTCGCCGCTCTACACCCTGGTCAACCCGGTGGACGACGCGCTGATGGGCATCACCCACGTCCTCCGCGGCGAGGACCTGCTCTCCTCCACGCCCCGCCAGGTGGTGCTGTTCCGGGCGCTGATGGAGATCGGCGTCGCCAGCTACCTGCCCGAGTTCGGCCACCTGCCCTACGTCATGGGCGAGGGCAACAAGAAGCTCTCCAAGCGCGATCCGCAGTCCAACCTCTTTCTGCTGCGCGACCGCGGCTTCATCCCCGAGGGCCTGCTTAACTACCTCTCGCTGCTGGGCTGGAGCCTCTCCGCGGACGAGGACATCTTCACCGTGGAGCAGTTGATCGAGAACTTCGACGTCCACGACGTGCTGGCCAACCCGGCCCGCTTCGACCTCAAGAAGGCCGAGGCCATCAACGGCACGCACATCCGCATGCTCGACGCCGAGGACTTCCGCGGCCGGCTGGTCCCGTACCTGCAGGCCGCCGGCCTGGTGGGGGAGACGCTTACCGCGCGCGAAGAAGAGATCCTCGCCGAGGCTGCGCCGCTGATCCAGGAGCGCATCTCGCTCCTCGGCGAAGCGCCCGAGATGCTCGCCTTCCTCTTCAAGGCCGACGACGCGGTGGACGTGGCCGACGACGCCCGCAAGGGACTCCCGGAGAACCTCACCGAGGTCCTCGACGCCGCCCTGGCCTCGCTGGAACCGCTGCAGGACTGGACCGCGGAGAGCATCCAGGCCGCCCTGAAGGAGTCGCTGGTCGAGGGCCTCGGCGTCAAGCCCCGGCTGGCGTTCGGCCCGGTCCGCACGGCCATATCCGGCCGCCGGATCTCCCCGCCGCTGTTCGAGTCCATGGTCATCCTGGGCCGGGACTCGTCCCTGGCCCGCCTGCGCGCCTTCCGCGGCTGATGATGGATGCCGCCACGCGGGGCGGGGACCGGGCGGCCGACGTGCTGGCGCCCGGTCTCACCGCCGTCACCGGGGTGCTCTTCGATATCGACGACACGCTGGTGGACCTGGAGTTCGCCATGACGGCGGCCCTGCGCGGCGTCAGCGAGCATCTGCTCCCGGGCCTGGATGAGGCCTCCTGGGAGAAGTTTGGCCGCATCTTCACGAAGGAAACCACGCACTACTACGACCGCTACCTGGCCGGCGAGCTGACGTTCAACGAGCAGCGCCTGCTCCGCGGCCGCGCCGCACTGGGGCACTTCGGCGTCGAGCTCGCCGAGGGGGAGCAGGCCCATCACTGGGTCAGCTCCTACGCTAGCCTGCAGCACAGCTACATCCGCGCCTTCGACGACGTGGTTCCGCTGCTGAACGCCCTGGACGCCGCGGGGATCCCGTACGGTGCCGTGAGCAACAACGTCCACGACTACCAGCGTGTGAAGCTCGACGCCGCCGGGCTGGAGCGGATCGGCGTGCTGGTCGGCACGGACACCGTGGGCGTCCCGAAGCCGGACCCCGCCATCTACCTCGAGGGTGTGCGCCTGCTTGGTACCGGCCCGGGCGAGACGCTCTATGTCGGCGACAACCGGCTGCTCGACGCGGACGGCGCGACGGCGGCCGGACTGCTGGGCGTGTGGCTTAACCGCGGAGGAGACCCCGCGCCGGAGTTCACCGGACGCGAGGTCTCCTCGCTGCTGGACCTGCTCGCCTGAGCTGATTCGCCTGACGTTTCGCCTGCGCGGTTAGGCAGGAGCCTTCCGTTAAGCCGGAGCCTGGGCGATCCGCCGGTTCCGCAGCGCCAGGTAGGCGCCGACGGCGCCGAGCGCCAGCAGAGTCACCAATCCCAGGGCCACGGCCACGTCGTTCTTGATCATGCTCGACGGCGACACCGCAGAGGCGCTGGAGAAGAGCGTGCCGGTTCCGGCGGCGATCTGCGCGTTGCCGTCGGCCAGCTTGTCGGCGCCGGTGGCGAGCTGTGTGGACCCCGCTGCGAGCTTACTGTTGCCGGTGTGAAGGTCGGAGGCGCCGGTGGCCAGTGCGGTGGATCCATTCAGCAGGCCCGGGTTTGCCGGGTCCGCGGGATCGCCCTTGATGCCCGTGTTCAGTGCCAGGGTTCCGTCCGCGAGCCGGGAGCTGCCGTCGGTCATCTTGGCCGTGGCCTTCAGCAGGCCCGGGTGCTCCGGATCGCCGGGTACGCCGTCCATGCCCACCCGGATTTTCGAGGTGCCGTCCGCCAGCAGTCGGGTGCCCAGGACGACGCCGGGGTTGTTCGGGTCCTGGCTGTTGAGCTTGGCCGCCAGGGTAGCGAAGCCGGCGGTGAGCTTCCCGGTTCCGGCGTGGAGCTGCCCGGCGCCGGTGTTCAACTGGGCGGCGCCGCTGCGGAGCTGGCCGGCCCCGGCCTGCAGTTGCGAGGCGCCCGCGTCCAGGCGGTGGGCGCCGTCCAAGATCTTGGTGATCTTGTCCCTGACCACGGACAGCGGCACCAGGCCCTGGACCGGATCACTGGCGGCGGCATTCAGCTGCTCCAGCGCCTGGGCCAGGGCAGCCGTTCCGGTTCCGGCCTCGGGGTTGTTGTTGGCGCCCCGGTAGCCCTTGAGCTGGTCGGTGCCGGCGGCGAGCTGGTCCGTGCCGGCGGCCAGTTGGCCCGTGCCCGCGGCCAGCTGGCCGGCTCCGGCGTTGAGCTGGGTAGCGCCGTCGGCCAGGTTGTTGTCCGCGTTGCCGGCGGCCGTGGGGGTCAGCGCGGCGGAGAGCTGGACAGCACCCGCCGCCAGCTTCTGGGCGCCGTCGTCCACCTGGTAGACGCCGGGGGCGAGCTTATTGTCCACATCCGTCTGGATCTTGACCGCCCCCTCGGAGAGCTGGGTCGCGCCCTGCTGCAGCTGATCCGCGCCGGGGGCGAGCTTGCCGGCGATGCCCTGGTGGATCTTCTCCGCGCCGTCCGAGAGCTTGCCAGAGCCGGTGTCGGCCTGGCCCGCGCCGTCGGCGAGCTTCCCCGCACCGTCCTTGAGCTGCTGTGCCCCGGCGGCGGCCTGGCCCGCGCCGTCGTTGAGACGGGCGGACCCGTCGGTGATCTTGCCCGTGACCAGGGTGTAGAAGCCCAGCAGGGCGATCAGCAGCAGCGCCAGGACGGCGATGGCGATTTGTTGGGCCCGGTTACGGGGCGGAGCGATGGCGACACGACTCTGTGGCACAACTTGTTCCTCTCGACGATCCAGCCGGCAACGGCTGCGCTGCCGGCCCCGCCAGTGTGATGCAGCTAACAGCCGTCTCCGGCCGTGGGGATGCTGCTTTTCGATTGGGGGAAGGGTTGGGTTACTCGTTGGTAACTTACCGAGAGTAAACTTACCGGCGCCGGATTGGCAAGGGTTTTCGCAGATTGACCGGAGTCGTCGGCCGCCAGGGGCGCCTTCGGAGGCGTACCGGCAGGGTCTTCGGGCCGATTTGTGCCGGACAAAAGTCTCGGGTAAAGTAATTACTCGTGCTGAGGCGCCGGGAGCGCGGGTTTAGTCCTGCGGAACCGGTCCGAAAGTCACAATGGGATATGGTGTAATTGGCAACACTACGGTTTCTGGTACCGTCATTCTAGGTTCGAGTCCTGGTATCCCAGCTCTGAAAATCCGCGGAATTCCGCGGAAAATCGGAGCATCTGAATCGGTTCAGCCGATTTGGAGAACGGCTGAAGGTATGAAACAATCTTCGAGCTGGAAAAGTGCAAGGCCCCATCGTATAGCGGCCTAGTACGCCGCCCTCTCACGGCGGTAACGCGGGTTCGAATCCCGCTGGGGTCACAAATTTCCCCCGGAGACCACGGTCTCCGGGGGATTTTTTATGCCCTGAATGCCGCTGCCCGGCCGCCCCGCGGACCGTCGACCTGCCATGATGAAGCTGTGAGCGACCACGAGAGCACCATTCCCGCCCGCGCAGGCCGGGCCGCCGCACGCCAGATGAACGCGGTAGAGCTGCTGGAGGACGCCCGCCGCGAGCTGGCCGCCGTGGTCCTGCCGCTGGACCTCCCTGGGGTGGAGGACCCCCGCCGCGACCTCCGCAACGCCGCCGCCCAACTGGACGACTACATCCTGCCCCGCTACCGCAGCCTCGACGCACCCTTACTCGCCGTCGTCGGCGGGTCCACCGGCGCCGGGAAGTCCACGCTGGTCAACGCCCTGATGGGCCACCCTGTCACCCGTGCCGGAGCGATCCGACCCACCACCCGCCAGCCCATCCTCCTGCACCACCCGGCCGACGCCGGCTGGTTCGAGGACCAGCGGGTGCTGCCCACGCTCGGCAGGATCCGCGGCACCGTCCTCGCCGGGCCGCCCCCGGAGCAGGCCGCGTCGGTCCCCGCCGTCGGCGGGGAGACTGCCGCGGTGACCTCTCTGGTCCTCGCCGGCGACGCGGCGGTCCCGGCCGGCGTCGCGCTCCTGGATGCCCCCGACGTCGACTCCGTCTCTGACGAGAACCGCCAGCTCGCCGGACAGCTGCTCGCCGCGGCGGATCTCTGGATCTTCGTGACCACGGCCAACCGCTACGCCGACGCCGTGCCCTGGCGTCTGTTGCTGGACGCCGCCGCCCGCGACATCACCGTGGCCGTGGTGCTGGACCGCGTACCGCCGGCGGCCGAGGACGAGGTGGCCGCCGACCTGCGGACGATGCTCGAGCGCCAGGGCCTGGGCTCGGCGCGGCTGTTCATCGTCCCGGAGGTGCCCCTGGACCGGGAGGGCATGCTGCCGCCGGCCACGGTGGCGCCGCTGCTCGCCTGGCTGCGCGGAATCGCGGCGGACGCCGCCGGCAGGTCCGCAATCGCCCGGCGGACCCTCAACGGCGCCATCAGGGGCCTCGCCGCCAGGTTCACCGCCGCTGCGGACGCCGTCGCGGCGCAGCAGGAAGCAGCCCGGCAGCTGGAGTTGGACGCCACGAACGCCTACGGGGATGCCGCCGGCCGCATCCAGGCCGCCACCCGCGACGGTGCCCTGCTGCGGGGAGAGGTGCTCGCCCGGTGGCAGGACTTCGTCGGCACCGGGGAGTTCTTCCGCGTCATGGAACAGAACATCGGCCGGATGCGGGACCGGGTCGGCGCGTTCTTCCGGGGCGAACCGGCCCCGGCGGTCCGCGTCGAAACGGCCATCGAGACCGGCCTGCAAGCGGTGATCCTCGACGAGGCGGCCAACGCCGCCGAGGAGACGGACCGGCGTTGGCGTTCCGACCCGGCCGGCCGCCGCCTGCTGGGGACCGACGACCTGTCCGGCACCTCGCCGGGCTTCGCGGACGCCGTCGCGGCCGAGATCCGGGCGTGGCAGGGAAGCCTGATGGAGCTGATCCGGACCGAGGGACAAGGCAAACGCACCCAGGCACGCTGGCTGTCCTTCGGAATCAACGGCCTCGGTGCGGCGCTGATGATCGTCGTCTTCTCCATGACCGCCGGCCTCACCGGCCTGGAGATCGGCGTCGCCGGCGGGACGGCCGTGATCGGCCAGCGCGTCCTGGAAGCGGTCTTCGGCGAGGACGCCGTGCGCCGGCTGGCCAGGACCGCCCGCACCGACCTGCAGGAACGCTGCCTGCGCCTCCTCGACGACGAGCGGCAGCGATTCCTGGACCGCCTCGAGGCCGCGGCGCCGGACGTCGTCCCGGCCGCGGACCTGCGGGCGCTGGCCGCCGCCCTGACCGCGCTGGCGGCCGGATGAACCGCCACGCCTCGGCCCGGGAGGCATCCCGGCTGGACCGACGGCTGGAAGCACTCGATGACGCCCGGCAATTGGCGGCCGGGGTGCTGCCGGACGAGACCTTGGACGAGGTCCTGCAGGTCTTGGAGCGTGCCAGCTCGCGGCGTTCCCTCTCCGCCGAACACACCGTGGTGGGCTTCTTCGGGGCCACCGGCAGCGGAAAGTCGTCGCTGTTCAATGCGGTGGCCGGCGCGGCCATCGCGACGGCGGCGGCCCGCCGCCCCACGACGTCGGAGCCGCTTGCCGGGATCTGGGGCGCGGAAGGCAGTGGGCAGCTTCTGGACTGGCTGGACGTGCGCCACCGGCATATTGCCGCGGCCGTGCCCGGCTTCGCGGACGACTCCACCGGGCTGATCCTGCTGGACCTGCCCGACATTGACTCCACCCGCGCCGAAAACCGGGCCATCGCAGAGCGCCTGACGGGCCTGGTGGACGTCCTGGTCTGGGTACTCGACCCGCAGAAGTACGCCGACGCGGCGGTGCATCACGACTTCCTCGCCCCGCTCGCCACCCACGCCGCCGTGACTTTGGTGGTCCTCAACCAGGTGGACCGGCTGCCGGAACACGACGTGCGGCCGGTCCTGGAATCCCTCCAGTCGCTGCTCCACCGCGACGGACTGGGTTCCGTGCAGGTCCTCGGAGCCTCGGCCCTCGTGGGGACCGGGGTGGATAAGGTCCGCGCCGCGATCCGCCAGGTGGCCATGCAGCGGCGCGCGCTGTCCCAGCGGCTGGCGGCCGACGTCGACCACGCGGCCCACCGGTTGGCCGAAGAATCCGGGACGGGTGAGGCCGCCGGCGTCCGGCCCGGCAGCCGGGAACGCCTGTCCCGGGAACTGGCCACGGCCGCCAACGTGCCGCTGGTGGTGGACGCGGTGGCCGCCTCTTACCGGCTGGAGGCGACGCGCCGGACCGGCTGGCCGGTGACCCGTTGGCTCGCCCGGCTCCGGCCGGACCCCCTGCGCAGGCTGAACCTGCGCCGGACCGGGGAACCGCCGCAGCTGAACCGGACCTCGCTGCCCCCCGCCGGTGCGCCGGAGCGCGCGCGGACCGACGCTGCGGTCCGGGACTTCGCCGACGCCGCCTCCGACGGCGCGCCCGGACCGTGGCGGGCGGCCATCCGCGCCGCAGCCCGGGAGGGCCGGGAGCAGCTCCCGGACGCGCTCGACCAGGCGATCGCCGGGACCGAACTGTCCGCGGGGCGGGGCTCCTGGTGGTGGCGACTCTTCAACGTCATGCAGTGGCTGGGGCTGGTGGCTGCGGTTGCCGGGCTGGGCTGGCTGGGGGTACTGGCGGCGCTGGGCTACTTCCAGCTGCCGGTTCCGGAGGTTCCCCGCGTCGAAGGCTGGCCGGTGCCCACGGTGCTGGTGGCCGGGGGAGCGCTACTGGGCGTGGTGCTGGCCCTGGCGGCGCGGACCCTCGCAGGAATGGCTGCTGGGGCGCGGGCCCGGGCCGCGCGCCGCCGGCTGGAGGCAGCGGCCGACGCCGTCGCCCGTGACCTCGTGGTGGCGCCCGTCGAGCTCGAAGCCAGCCGGCTCACCGCGTTCAACGCTGCACTGAAGGTGGCTGGCGGCTAGACGCGCCCTCCCCGCAGGTCCGCGGCGGCGTCGCGGACCTTGATCAGGGTGCGCAGGTTGCGCGTGGTGGTGGAGGACTTGTACTTCGGCTTCGAGGAGAGCTTGCTGAACGGGCTGTCCAGGGTGCCGCCGGCCGGGGCAAGCCACGCCACCGCCTCGGAGCCCAGCAGGGTCAGCTCCACGCCGTCCACTGCGGTTCCGGCGTCGTACAGTTCGGCGAGGACGCCGGCGTCGGAGGACAGCGTGACGTAGCTGTGCGTGCCGGCGTCGTCCGGCGGATACGGGCACGCGGCCACCAGCTCCGCCAGGCGTTCGGCGGGCAGTACCACCACCCAGGCGTCGTAGCCGAAAGCCTCGCGCAGGCACTCCTCGAACTCGGCCTTCACCCCGGCCGCGGGCAGGTCGCTGGTCAGGACCACGTTCCCGCTGGCCAGCAGTGTCTTCACGGAGCCGAAGGGCCGCTGCTTCAGGGCATCCTTCAGTTCGGCCATTTTGATGGTGATGCCGCCGACGTTGACCCCGCGCAGGAAGACCGCATAGCTGTTCATCCGCACAGCCTAGCGCCGGCCGCCGACGCCGGGGAGAATCAGTCGTTGGTTTTGCGCAGCGCCTCGGTCAGCGTGCGGGCGGCGGTGCAGACCACCTCGGCGTGCAGGCGGCCCGGCTGGCGGGTCAGGCGCTCGATGGGACCGGAGATCGAGACCGCGGCGATGACGCGTCCGGACGGACCGCGGACGGGGGCCGAGACGGAGGCGACCCCGGGCTCACGTTCACCGAGGCTTTGAGCCCAGCCCCGGCGTCGTACTCCGGCCAGAACAGTGGGCGTAAAGCGCGCGGCCTGCAGGCCTTCGAGCAGGCGGTCGTGGTCCTCCCATGCCAGGAGCACCTGGGCGGCCGAGCCTGCCTTCATTGACAGCTGGGTCCCGACCGGGATGGTGTCGCGCAGGCCGATGGGGCGTTCGGCGGAGGCGACGCAGACGCGCCAGTCGCCCTGGCGTCGGAAGATCTGGGCGCTCTCGCCCGTGGCGTCGCGCAACTGCATCAGGACCGGGCCGGCGGAGGCAATCAACCGGTCCTCGCCGGCGGCGGAGGCCAGCTCCACCAAGCGGCTACCGAGGACGAAGCGGCCCTGGATGTCGCGGCTGACAAGCCGGTGGTGGACCAGGGCCAGCGCCAGCCGGTGCACCGTGGGGCGGGCCAGGCCGGTGGCCGCGACAAGCTGGGCCAGGGTGGTGGGCCCGGCCTCAAGGGCGTCGAGTACGTGTGCCGCTTTATCGATGACGCCAACGCCACTAGAGTTGTCCATGTAATGATATTGCCGTCTCAATATCTGAGATGCAAATCATTGCGCTGGCTTATTCGGTCAGCGGGCTGATTCAGTGGATACATCAACGCCGCCGGGCGGATCCCGGCGGCACTGGCAGCAGCGAAAGCAGTGGAGGGAGCAGGCCGTGGGAAAGACATTGGCCGAGAAAGTCTGGGACGCGCACGTGGTGCGCAAGGGTGACGGCGAAGGCGCCAACGCCCAGCCTGACCTCCTCTTCATCGACCTTCACCTCGTGCACGAGGTGACTTCCCCGCAGGCGTTCGAGGGGCTGCGCCTGGCCGGCCGCCAACTCCGCCGGCCGGACCTGACGATCGCCACCGAGGATCACAACACCCCAACGCTCGCGATCGACAAGCCTATCGCCGACCTGACCAGCCGCACGCAGATCGAGACCCTGCGGAACAACTGCAAGGAATTCGGGGTGCGCCTGCACTCCCTGGGCGACGCCGAACAGGGAATCGTCCACGTGGTGGGCCCGCAGCTTGGACTGACCCAACCGGGCATGACGGTGGTCTGCGGCGATTCGCACACCTCCACCCACGGCGCCTTCGGTGCGCTCGCGATGGGCATCGGCACCTCCGAGGTGGAGCACGTCATGGCCACCCAGACGCTCTCGCTCAAGCCGTTCAAGACCATGGCCATCAACGTCGAGGGCACGTTGCGCCCTGGCGTGACGGCCAAGGACATCATCCTGGCGGTCATCGCGAAGATCGGCACCGGCGGCGGCCAGGGCTACGTGCTGGAGTACCGCGGCTCGGCGATCCGTGCGCTGTCCATGGAAGCCCGGATGACGATCTGCAACATGTCGATCGAGGCCGGGGCCCGCGCCGGCATGGTGGCCCCGGACCAGACGACGTACGACTACATGCAGGGCCGTCCGCACGCCCCCGAGGGCGCGGACTGGGACGCAGCGATTGAGTTCTGGAACACGCTGCGGACGGACGACGACGCCGTCTTCGACGCCCAGGTGGACCTCGACGCCGACACGCTGGAGCCCTTCGTGACGTGGGGGACCAACCCCGGCCAGGGCGTCTCGCTGTCCGACAAGGTGCCCTCGCCCGCGGATTTCGGCGACGAGAACGCCAAGGCCGCCGCGGAACGCGCCCTTCAGTACATGGGACTGGAGGCCGGGACGCCGATGAAGGACATCCGGGTGGACACCGTCTTCCTGGGCTCCTGCACCAACTCCCGGATGGAGGACCTGCGCGCCGCCGCGGAGATCATCCGCGGGCGCACCAAGGACCCCAACATCCGCATGCTGGTGGTTCCCGGTTCCGCCCGCGTCCGGCTGGAAGCCGAGGCGGAGGGGCTGGACAAGGTCTTCAAGGACTTCGGCGCAGAGTGGCGGTTCGCCGGCTGCTCGATGTGCCTGGGCATGAACCCCGATCAGCTGGAAGTGGGGGAGCGCTGCGCGTCCACCTCGAACCGCAACTTTGAAGGCCGGCAGGGCAAGGGCGGCCGCACCCATCTGGTCTCGCCGGTTGTGGCGGCGGCGACGGCGGTGCGCGGCACCCTGAGTTCGCCGTCGGATCTTGACCCCGAGCCCGTGTCCGCCGGACACCGCTCCAGCGCAGCCTAAGGAGAGACGATGGAAAAGTTCACCACCCACACCGGCATCGGCGTCCCGCTGCGGCAGAGCAACGTCGACACGGACCAGATCATCCCCGCCGTCTACCTCAAGCGGATCACGCGGACCGGCTTCGAGGACGCCCTGTTCTCCGCCTGGCGCAAGGACCCGTCCTTCATCCTTAACCAGGAACCGTTCTCCGCGGGATCGGTGCTGGTAGCCGGGCCGGACTTCGGGACAGGGTCTTCGCGTGAGCACGCCGTGTGGGCGCTCAAGGACTACGGCTTCAAGGCAGTGCTGTCCTCCCGGTTCGCCGACATCTTCCGCGGCAACTCGGGCAAGCAGGGGCTGCTGGCCGCCGAGCTGTCGCAGGACGACATCGAATTGATCTGGAAGGTGCTGGAGAACGCTCCGGGCACCGAGGTCCGGGTGGACCTGGTGTCCAAGACGGTCGAGTGCGGCAATGTCGTTGCTCCGTTCGAGATCGACGACTACACCCGCTGGCGCCTCTTGGAAGGTCTGGACGACATCGGGCTGACCCTTCAGCACGAGGACGACATCACCGCCTACGAGGCCACGCGGCCGGTATTCAAGCCCACGACGCTGCCCGCCAAGCTGGGCTGATTCTGTCGCTAGCAGCGGGTTGCCGCTTCCACCGCCGCCGGGTTTCTACCCGGCGGCGGTGTGGTTTAAGGCGGCGGTGTGGTTCAAAGGGCTCGCTGGTGACCTGCTAGGACGGCATCCGGACGCGGCGTCTGTTGCGCCCGTGGATTTGAGTTCGGGGTCTTGAGCGAAGGAGGTCGCCTAAGAGAGCCTCCGCACACGACCTCCTGGGCCCGCCGCTGCGGGTTCCCGGCATCGGCGGTGCGACAGAGAGATAGACGTGGCCGCTGGGCGTCCTCAGTTCGAGAGCGTGACGACGGTCGGGCGGTCTGGCGCCGGGTTCTGCCCTGTTGCCGGGCTCTGTCCTACCGACTGGCCGTGAGGTCCAGCCGGGGGTTTCTTTGGTGTGGTTGCAGGCTTCGCAGAGTCCGGCGCCGTTGGCTGCTGTGGTTTCTCCGTCCCGGTGCCAGGGGAGGATGAGGTCGAGGTGCCGGATGGGGGCGTCGCAGTACGGGGTCCGGCAGGTGGTGTCGCGGGTTTCGATGAACCGGCGCAGACCTGCGGGGAAGAGCCGGGCCCGGGCGTCCATGCCGGTCAGTTCGCCGGTGCCGGGTGCGGTGTAGAGCCTGCGGATCCACGTTGTGAACTCAGGGTTGTCGCCTTTGCCGGCCACGAGTTTCCTGGCCCACCCGGCCGGGACGACACCGTAGCCGGCGAGCCTCGCGGGTTCGCTGTCGCCGGCGAGGAGGGTCCGGTCGGTCATGACGAGCTGGACCTCGATGCCGGTGATCCCGCCCGGTGTGCCGGTGACCCGTTCGACCAAAGCATCCGCCATCAGCTGGCCTCGGGTCCGGGGGTTTCCTGTGGCGCGGGCGGTGTCGGCGTGCCGGGTCAGGGCGGCGTAGGCGGCGACTCCTGCGGCGACGGGGAGTAGGGCGGAGAGTGACACTGCGTTCGGTTTCGGCGTGGGCTGCCCGTTGGGTGACGGAGCGCGGGTCGTGCCGGTAGGCGGCGGCCTTGGCGGCGGAGATGATGGCCCGGTCTCCGGCGCCGTCGAAAGTGCCGGTGTCGGCGGCGATTTCCTCATCCACGGCGGCCCGGTCAGCAGAGTCGAGGCAGGCGGTTTCACGGACCAACAGTGTGGCACGCCATTCGTTCAGGCGCCCGGTGTCGAGGGCGGCTAAGGTGCGCGGCATCTCGGTCACCAGCGCCCGGGCCAGACCCAGGAGCCGTGAGCCTTTGGCCGGGGATTCCCGCCGCGCCAACGCGACCTCCGCCCCCACCCCGGTGCCGAGCTGGTCCGCGCGCAAGCCAAGGGCGGCTTGTTCCCGCCACCGGACCAGGTCCAGCGCCACGGCCAACCTCGCCTGCCGGGCCGCGATCGACGACTTCCGGTCCTCCAGCGCCCGGAGCTCATCGATGATCGCCGCCGCGTCTCCCACCATCGGGTCCGACACGCCGACTGAATCCTCGAAAAGCTTCCGACTGCCTTCCATGAACTAATTCAATCGGAGGGGTCTGACATTTAAGGATTGGGGCCGTGGGAGCGTAAAGAATGGGGTGCTGTGGTGCCGCAGGTCGGCTCCCCGAGAGCCGTCGTGTCCCCGAGAACGGGTTCGTCCCCTATCCCGACGCCCCCACCCTCGCCCGGACAGCAAGGGCCGCGCACAGAATGACCGCCATTCCGCCCGCGACGGTCAGCCAGCCCATCGGTTCGCCCAGGAGCAGCGCGGCCCAGCCGATGCTCAGCACCGGTTGCACCAGCTGGATCTGGCTGACCTTGGCCATCGGGCCCAGCGCCAGTCCGCGATACCAGGCGAAGAAGCCGAGGAACATGCTGACCACGGCCAGATACCCGAACGCCGCCCACTGTCCGGGATCGGCGTCGATCGGCTGCGCGACAACAGACAGAACAGTGAGGCCCGCCATGACCGGGAAGGCGGCAACCAGCGCCCAGGACACCGTCTGCCAGGAGCCCAGTTCACGGGCCAGCAGCCCGCCCTCCGCGTAACCGACGGCGGCCGAGGCCACGGCGCCCAGCAGCAACAGATCTGCCCAGCGCGGTCCATCGATCCCGCCGGACTGCAGCAGGCCAAATGCGACCGCGGCCAGTGCCCCGGCCGCGGTGGCAGCCCAGAACCGCGTCCCCGGCCGGGCACGGGTGCGGATCACGACGGCGGCGGCCGTCGCGGCCGGCAGCAGCGCGATCACCACCGCGCCGTGGCTGGCGGCTGCGGTGTGGAGGGCAAAGGACGTCAGCAGCGGGAAGCCGAGAACGATTCCCCCGGCAACGACGGCAAGGCGGAGCCACTGCCGCCGCGAGGGGAGCCGCTGGCCTGTGGCCGCCAGGACCAGCATGGCGAGGACCGCGGCCACCACCGCGCGGCCGGCCCCGATGAACAGCGGGGACATCCCGCCCACCGCCAGCCGGGTCATCGGGACGGTCAGCGAAAATGCCGCCACGCCCAGGAGCCCCCATCCGTATCCCGTGGACGGCCCGGCCGATAGCGGAGCGGGAATAACGGCAGTAGCGCTACTATTGTCTTTCATGTCTGACAATAGCAGTTCACGGATCGCCGATGGCCTCCGGGCCTGGGTGTCGGCCGCCGCGCCTGGGGCCCGGCTGCCGTCCACGCGGGCGCTCGTGGCCGAATACCAGGCCAGTCCCGTCACGGTGCAGTCTGCGCTCCGGTCCCTGGCCGCACAGGGGCTGATCGAGAGCCGGCCCGGCGTGGGCACCTTCGTCCGTCCCCGCGCCCAGGTCCGACCCTCCGACTACGGGTGGCAGTCAGCGGCCCTGGGTCCCGCGCCAGGCGCGCTTCGGCCCAATCCCGCCGCCATGCGCGACGTGCCAAACGACGTCACCGCCTTCAACGCCGGCTACCCGGACCGGGAGTTGCTGCCCGGCCGGATGGTGCGTGCTGCCCTGACCCGCGCCGCCCGGAGCGATGCGGCCGTCGCCCGCCCGCCTATGGCCGGGTTGCCGGAACTCCAGGCCTGGTTCGCGCAGGAACTCGGCGCATCATCGCTGCCGGACGTGCCGCCGCCCGTCGCGGCCGACGTCGTGATCCTCCCGGGATCCCAGAGCGGACTCAGCTCCCTCTTCCGCGCCTTGGTGGGCGCCGGCCAGCCGCTGCTCATGGAGTCGCCCACCTACTGGGGCGCCATCCTGGCCGCCGCCAGCGCCGGCGTACGGGTCATCCCGGTGCCGAGCGGGCCGGACGGGCCCGATGTCGAGGAGCTCGCCCGCGCCTTCGAGGAAACCGGCGCCCGCGCCTTTTACGCCCAACCGAGCTTCGCCAACCCCACCGGCGCGAACTGGACACGGAACCTCGGCGACCAGGTGCTGGATGTGGTGCGACGCCACGGGGCCTTTCTGATCGAGGACGACTGGGCCCACGACTTCGGCATCACCGCGGACCCTGCGCCGCTCGCCGCCCGTGACGGATCCGGCCACGTGGTCTACCTCCGGTCCCTGACCAAAAGCCTCTCCCCGGCAGTCCGGGTGGCCGCCGTCGTCGCCCGCGGATCCGCCCGGGAACGGATCGTCGCCGACCGGTTGGCGGAGTCCATGTACGTCAGCGGCCTGCTCCAGGCCGCTGCCGTCGACGTCGTCACCCAGCCCGGATGGCAGGCGCACCTGCGCGGCCTCAAGAGCCAGTTGAAATCCCGCCGTGACCTGCTGCTGGACAGCCTCCGCGAGTACGCGCCGGCGGCACACGTGGCCTACGTCCCGGCCGGGGGACTGAACCTCTGGGCCCGGCTCCCGGACGGAACCGCAATGGACCGCCTGGTCCGGGACTGCGAGGCCGGCGGCGTGGTGATCGCCGACGGTGCCGGCTGGTTCCCGGCCGAGGCCTCGGGCCCGTTCCTGCGGCTCAACTATGCCGGCCCAAACCCGGCGGCGTTCCCCCGGGCCGCCCGGGTGCTGGGGGAGGCCCTGAGGCGCAACGGCCGATAGTCAGCCAACTGCCCATCGGGCCGGGACGTGGCGCCGCCGAACCGTGCCGTATTTCAGATCGGTAACGCGACCTCCTACACTTAGCGGGAGCCTTTGTAAGGATTTGGGGGCGAGTAGTCGTGAGGAAACTGGTAAATGAGTAGTGTTCTGACAATCCGCGGAGGCGTCCCGCTGACCGGCCGCGTCACCGTCCGTGGGGCCAAGAATCTTGTCCCCAAGGCGATGGTGGCCGCCCTGCTCGGCAACGAGCCGTCCGTGCTGCGCAACGTCCCGGAGATCAAGGACGTTGAGGTTGTCACCAGCCTGCTCCAGCTGCACGGCGTCACCGTGGACAAGGACCCGGTCACCGGGGACCTGACCCTGGATCCGACCAACGCCAAGACGGCCTCCCACACCGCCATCGACGCCCACGCCGGTGACTCGCGCATCCCGATCCTGCTCTGCGGGCCGCTGATCCACGCGATCGGCGAGGCCTTCATCCCGGACCTGGGCGGCTGCAAGATCGGCGACCGCCCGATCGACTACCACCTGAACGTGCTCCGCCAGTTCGGCGCCGTCGTCGAGAAGCGCCCGGGCGGCATCCACATCTCCGCCCCTAACGGCCTCAAGGGTGCCAAGATCGCCCTGCCCTACCCGTCCGTCGGCGCCACCGAGCAGGTCCTGCTCAGCGCCACCCGGGCCGAGGGCATCACCGAACTCTCCGGCGCGGCCACCGAGCCGGAAATCGTGGACCTGATCGCCGTGCTGCAGAAGATGGGCGCCATCATCAGCGTCCAGACGGACCGCACGATCCGGATCGAGGGTGTCCAAGACCTCGGTGGTTATAACCACCGCGCCCTCTCCGACCGCAACGAATCCGCCTCCTGGGCCTCCGCCGCCCTCGTCACCCGCGGCGACATCTTCGTCGAGGGGGCCACCCAGCGGGACATGATGACCTTCCTCAACACCTACCGCAAGGTGGGCGGCGGCATGGACATTGGCGACGACGGCATCCGTTTCTACCACCCGGGCGGCAAGCTCAGCCCGCTGGTCCTCGAGACCGACGTCCACCCCGGCTTCATGACCGACTGGCAGCAGCCGCTGATCGTCGCGCTCACCCAGGCCGAGGGCGTCTCGATCGTGCACGAAACCGTCTACGAGAACCGCTTCGGCTTCACCGAGGCACTCGTGCGCATGGGCGCCAACATCCAGGTGCACCGCGAATGCCTGGGCAGCGTCCCGTGCCGCTTCGGCCAGCGCAACTTCCTGCACTCCGCCGTCATCTCCGGCCCCACGCAGCTCAAGGGCACCGACATCGACGTTCCCGACCTGCGCGGCGGCTTCAGCCACCTGATCGCGGCACTGGCCGCCACCGGCACCTCCCGCGTCACCGGCATCGACATCATCAACCGCGGCTACGAGCGCTTCACCGAAAAGCTCGCCGGCCTGGGCGCCGATTTCGATATCACCTCGGCCGGGTAGCGGACCCGATGAAAGAAACGGCCACAAGCCAGACCACCTTCGTGATCGTCGCCGGAATCGTCCGGCCCATCATGAACCTGCTGATGCGGAAGAAGTGGGAAGGCCTGGAGAAGCTGCCCGCCGGCGGCTTCATCGCAGCGCCCAATCACTGCACAGAGATCGATCCGCTGGTGATCGGGCACATGCTCTACAACCAGAAGCGCATGCCGCACTTCCTGGCCAAGGGCAGCCTGTTCAAGGTTCCGGTGGTGGGCGCGGTGCTCCGCAACACCAAGCAGATTCCGGTGGAACGCTCGACGGCGGGCGCCAACCAGTCCCTCCAGGTGGCCCGGGAAGTGGTCAACGAGGGCGGCGCCATCATCATCTACCCCGAGGGCACGCTCACCCGTGACCCGGAGCTTTGGCCGATGAAGGGGCACACCGGGGCCGCCCGGATGGCCCTCGAGTCCGGCATCCCCGTGGTCCCCATGGCCCACTGGGGCGCCCACGAGGTGTTTCCCCGCTACGCCAAGCGGTTCCACGTCTTCCCGCGCAAGACCTCCCGCGTCCTGGTCGGCGATCCCGTGGATCTCAGCGCGTTCGAGGGCCGGCCGCTGGACCGCGCCACGCTGACCGAGGCCACAGAGGTCATCATGGACGCCATCACAGAACTGCTGGCCACCCTGCGCGGCGGCCAGCCGCCGCTGGTCCGCTGGGACCCCTCGGCGCACAACCAAAGCACCCACGGCCGGTTCGTCGAACGCGGCGGTGCCGGCCCCTCCACTACCGGCCCCTCCACCACGGCTACCGACGGCGGCGCCCCTGGAACTGCTAACGACGGCGGCACCGCGTGACGGCGGAGCACGCGCGCAGCTGGGAGGGTTCGGCCCGGCGGGTCGCCGTCCTCGGCGCCGGCTCCTGGGGGACCACCTTCGCCAAGGTCGTCGCCGACGCGGCCACGGCCTCCGGCGTGGACCGCACCATCCGGATCTGGGGCCGCCGGGCCGACGTCGTCAACCAGATCAACGCCGAACACCGCAACGAGCAGTACCTCAAGGGCATCCTGCTGCCGGACAGCATCACCGCCTCCACCGACGTCGCCGAGGTCCTGGACGGCGCCGACTTGGTGATCCTCGCCGTTCCGGCGCAGACCCTGCGGCCGCAGCTTCGCGACTGGAAGAACCTGATCGCGCCCGATGCGCTCGTGGTATCCCTGATGAAGGGACTGGAACTGCACACCGATTCCCGGATGAGTGAGGTCATCCGCGAGGAACTCGACCTGCCGGCCGGCCGCGTCGCCGTCGTCTCCGGCCCCAACCTGGCGATGGAAATCGCCCGGGAGGAACCCACGGCGTCCGTGGTTGCCTGCTCCGAATCCGGCCCCGCAGGGTGGATGGCCCGCAGCTGCACCGCACCCTACTTCCGGCCCTACACCACCTCGGACGTGGTCGGCGTCGAAATCGGCGGCATCGTCAAGAACATCATCGCCCTGGCCGTCGGCATCTGCGAGGGCAAGCAGATGGGCGACAACACCAAGGCCTCCGTCATTACCCGCGGCCTCGCCGAGACCTCCCGCCTGACCCTGGCCCTGGGCGGGGAGGCCCGTACCATGGCCGGGCTCGCCGGGCTGGGCGACCTGGTGGCCACCTGCTCCTCGGCCCTGTCCCGCAACCACACCGCAGGCCGGCTGCTCGGCACCGGACTCACCCTGGACCAGGTCACCGCGGAGATGACGCAGACCGCCGAGGGCATCAAGTCCGCCCAGGCCGTCCACGAGCTCGCAGGAAAACTGGGCGTCGAGATGCCCATCACCGCCGCCGTCGTCGCCGTGCTGGCCGGAAAACTCCACGTAGACCAACTGGGACCGCTGCTGCTGTCCCGGGACCTGAAACCCGAAGGCGATTACTGACAGTGCCGGACAACACCCCGACCCCTGAAGCCCTGACCTCTGATGCCCTGACCTCGGACGCCCTGACCGGCTCCGCGCGGCCCCGCGTGGCCGTGCTCTTCGGTGGCCGCTCCAGCGAACACGCCGTCAGCTGCGTCACCGCTGCCGGCGTCCTGGGCGCGATCGACAAGGCCAAGTACGAGGTCATCCCGATCGGCATCGCCAAGACGGGCCAGTGGGTCCTGGCCTCCGGGGACACCCGGGACTGGTCCCTCTCCGCGTCCTCCCTCCCGGAGGTGGCGCCCTCGGAGCAGACCGTGACGCTGGCAGAGATCGGCGGCGAGCACCAGCTGATCGTGGCCGCCCCGAACCAGGTTCCGCAGGAACTCGGCTCCGTGGACGTGGTCTTCCCGCTGCTGCACGGCCCGTTCGGCGAGGATGGCACCATCCAGGGGCTGCTGGAGCTCTCGGACACCCGCTACGTGGGCGCCGGGGTCCTGGCCTCGGCCGTCGGCATGGACAAGCACTACATGAAGGTGGTCTTCGAGTCCGCCGGCCTGCGCGTGGGGCCCTACATCACCGTCACGGACCGGCAGTGGCTGACCGACCCGGAGAGCGTCCGCAAGCGCGTCGACGCCCTCGGCTTCCCGGTCTTCGTCAAGCCCGCCCGCGCGGGCTCGTCGATGGGAATCTCCAAGGTCGACTCACTGGACGGCCTGGACGCCGCGATCGAAACCGCCCGCGGGCACGACCCCAAGCTGGTGATCGAGGCCGGCATCGTGGGCCGCGAGATTGAGTGCGCCGTGCTCGAAGGTCGCGGAACGGACGCCCCGCGCACCTCCATGCCGGGCGAGATCTCGGTGGCCGGCGGCGGCCACGACTTCTACGACTTCAACGCCAAGTACGTCGAGGACGACGCCGCCTCGCTGAGCTGCCCGGCGGACCTGCCGGAAGAGGACATCGCCCGGGTCCGCGAGCTCGCCGCCGTGGCGTTCGACGCCGTCGGCGCCGAGGGCCTGAGCCGGGTGGATTTCTTCTACACCCCCGAGGGTGAACTGATCATCAACGAGATCAACACCCTGCCCGGCTTCACGCCCAAGAGCATGTACCCGCAGATGTGGAAGGCCTCCGGGCTGGATTACGCGGAACTGATCGACGAGCTCATCTACCTGGCCCTGCACCGCAAGACCGGCCTGCGCTAACAGCCCACACCCAAAACCTGCCCGCCGCTACTTGCCGGTGGGCAGGTTCTGCAGGTCCTGCTGGCCGACGCAGTTGCGGGTGGACCTCACCTTGCCGGCGGCGTTCGCCAGCTCCGCGAGGACCGTGGCGGAGCTGATCTTGTTGGGGTCCATCAGGATTTCGGTGGCGGGTTCGCGGCCGAACGTGGTCAAAGTCCACACCGGATCGCCCTCCTTGATGACCCAGTCCACGCCGTTGACGGTCACGCAGCGGTCCGTGGTGGGGCCGGGGACGTTCACGCCGCAGCGCAGCACCAGCAGCGAGGGATCCCCCCACGCGGCGGTGCCCTGGCTGTTGGTCTTGCGCAGCTTCGCGTCGCCGATCGAATCCGGCAGCGCCACCATCATGGGCGCGCACGCCGGGTTGGCCGCATCCTTGGCGGGGGCGACGTCGACGGCGGGGGAACAAGCGCTCAAGGCCAGCCCGGCAGCGGCGGCGGTGGCCAGGAAGCGGAGGGGGCGACGGGATCCGGACTGGCGGTGCTGCTGCATCCATCCAGCCTATCCCGGCCGGAGCGGGCGCCCGGACCGTCACTGTCTGACCCGGACGGTAGCGTAGGAACGTGCCTGACATCGTGAACACCACCCCGCTGACCGTGGCCGACCTCTCCGAGTCGCAGCTGCTGCAACGGATCTTTCCTCGCCTGAACGCCGGCGACGGCAACGTCCTGTTGCTGGGCCCCGGGGACGACGCCGCGATCGTCGCCGCCCCGGACGGCCGCACCGTGATCAGCATCGACACCCAGGTGGCGGACCAGGACTTCCGGCTGCAGTGGAACAACGGCTACCGGACCACCGGCTACGACGTCGGCTGGAAGGCCGCCGCGCAGAACCTCAGCGACATCAACGCCATGGGCGCCCGGGCCACCTCCCTGGTGGTCAGCCTGACCATGCCCCCGGAAACGACCGTGGGCTGGGTGGAGGACTTCGCGGACGGCATCAGCGCCGGCATCAGCGGACTCGGCGCCGGCGGCTGCGCGGTCGCCGGCGGGGACCTCGGCCGCGGACGCGAACTCTCCGTCTCCGTCGCCATCCTCGGCAGCCTCGACGGTCGCGCCCCCGTGCTGCGCTCCGGCGCCCGGCCCGGGGACACGCTCGCCCTCGCCGGCACCGTCGGGCACGCCGCAGCCGGCCTCGCCCTGCTCGAATCGGAGGTCCCGGTGGATCGCCTGACCCGGGAACAGCGCGCCCTGCTGGACACCCAGTGCCGGCCGCGGCCCCCGCTGGCCGCCGGGCCCTCCGCCCGCGACGCCGGGGCCACCGCGCTGATGGATATTTCCGACGGCCTGGTCCGCGACGGCGGCAGGATGGCAGAAGCCAGCGGCGCCGTCCTCGACCTGGACCCCGCCGCGCTGAAACAACTGGCCGCCCCGCTCCAGGACGCCGCCGCCCTCCTGGGGACGGACCCGCTGGACTGGGTCCTGGGCGGCGGGGAGGACCACGGGCTGCTGGCGGCCTTTCCCGCCGACGTTCAGCTGCCTCCCGGTTTCACTGCGATAGGCTCGGTAAAGGCCCGGGCAACGAATGACGGCCCGGCCGTGACCATAGCGGGCAAGCCCGCTGACACTGTGGGATGGGATCACTTTGCAGACTAAGATTGCCGCCAACGCGCAAGCGATGAAGCGGTGGTTGGGCAAGGCAGAAACGACGCTCGGAAACCACAGCGACCGCCTGAACGCCATCAACATCTTCCCGGTGGCCGACGGCGACACCGGCACCAACCTCTACCTCACCGTCCGTGCCGCCGCCCGCGCGCTGCAGGACATCGCCACGGACACCTCCGCCCTCCCGCAGCTGCCCGCCGGCGGCCAGCCATTCGCCGTGCCCGCCCCGGACCCGGCCCAGCACGACGTCGGGGCGCTCCTGGCCCGCGCCGGCCAGGCCGCCATCGAGCAGGCCCGCGGCAACTCCGGGACCCTGTTTGCCGTCTTCCTCTGCGCCGTCGCCGAGCCGCTGGCCGGCCACCCGCGGATGAGCTCCCCGTTGCTTGCCGCCGCCCTGAACCGCGCCCAGCTCCGGGCCTGGTCCGCGCTGAGCGACCCCGTTCCCGGAACCATGCTCTCGGTCATGGAGGCCGCCGCCCGCGCCGTGGCCGCCGTCGACGCCGAACACGGCGGGGACGACAGCAACCACACCCTGGGCCTGGCCCTGGACGCCGCCGTCGAGGCCGCGCTGGGCGCCGTCGTCCGCACCGAGGATCAACTCGAGGCACTGCACACCGCCAAGGTGGTGGACGCCGGCGGCGTGGGCATGCTGCTGGTCCTCGACTGCCTCCGCTCGGCCGTGCTGGGGGAGGAGCTCCAGGAGGCCCTGCTGGACGGACTGCACGGCTACGACGTGCAGGACCCCCACATCCACGCCGACATGCCGCGGGACGAGGGCGTGGAGGTCATGTGCACCATCTCGCTCTCCCCGCTGGACGCGGCCACCATGCGGCAGCGGCTGGACGAGATCGGCGAGTCGGTGATCATGAGCCAGGTGGGCAAGGACGCCGACGCCGAGGGTGCATACCGCTGGCGGGTCCACGTGCACGTCCCCGACGCGGCGCCCGCCGTCGCGCTCATCCGTTCCCTCGGCGAGCCCACCGAGACCAGCATCAGCGACCTCGCCGTCCCGCGGGACCCCGCGGAGGCGGCCGTTCCCGGCGCCGCCGGCAGCACGGACCCCGACGGACATGTCCGCTGAGCTGAACCTCGCCCTGGACCGCCGGATCGGGAAGCGGTCCGCCGCCGTCATCGAGAAGCACCTCGGCATCACCACCGTCGGCGGCCTGCTGAACTACTTCCCGCGCCGCTACGTCACCCGCGGCGAGCTGACCCCCATCAGCGAGGTCCCGCTCGATGAGGAAGTCACGCTGATCGCCCGGGTGCTCTCCAACAGCACCCGGCAGATGCGCGCCCGCCGCGGCTCCATCACCGACGTCGTGATCTCCGACGACGCCGGCCCGGCGGGCGCGAACGGTTCCGCGCCCCGGGCCGGGACGGCGCAGCCCGGCACGCTCAAGGTCAGCTTCTTCAACGGCTTCAGGGCCCGGGCGGAGCTGCAGCCGGGTGTCCGCGCGCTCTTCTCCGGCAAGATCACCCGCTACGGCGGGAGCCTGGGCCTGACCAACCCCGACTTCCAGCTCCTGGACGAGGACCCGGACGTGCCGGGCATGGACCCGGAGAAGCTCGCGGCCATGCCCATCCCGGTGTACCCGGCCACGGCCAAGCTGACCAGCTGGTCCATCCAGAAGGTCATCGCCACGCTGCTGGAGACCGCGGACCTGGCCGAGCTGCCGGACCCGCTGCCCGCCGCCGTCTCCGCCCGGGAAAAGTTCCTGCCGGTCGCCGAGGCCTACCGGCTGATCCACGCCCCGGAGGTCCACGCCGACTGGCGCCGCGCCCGGGACCGCTTCCGCTACCAGGAGGCCCTGGTGCTGCAGTCCGCCCTCGCCAGGCGCCGCTCCCAGCTGGCGGCCGAGGAGGCCACCGCACGCCGCCCCGTGGCGGAGGGGTTGCTGACCGCCTTCGACCGGCAGCTGCCGTTCACCCTGACCGCCGGCCAGGCCGCCGTCGGGAAGACCCTCGCCGCGGAACTGGCCGCGGACTCACCGATGAACCGGCTGCTGCAGGGCGAGGTGGGCTCCGGCAAGACGATCGTGGCCCTGCGCGCCATGCTGCAGGTGGTGGACGCCGGCGGCCAGGCCGCGCTGCTGGCCCCCACCGAGGTCCTCGCCGCCCAGCACTTCGAGTCGATCCGGCGGACCCTGGGCCCGCTCTCGCGCGACGGGCTGCTGGGCGGCTTCGGCCCCGACTCGGTGCAGGTGACGCTGCTGACCGGCTCCATGCCCACCGCCGCCCGCCGGCAGGCGATGCTGGACGCCGCTTCCGGCACCGCCGGCATCGTGATCGGCACCCACGCGCTGCTGAGCGAGAACGTCTCCTTCTACGACCTCGGCCTGATCGTGGTGGACGAACAGCACCGCTTCGGCGTCGAACAACGCGACGTGCTCCGCTCCAAGGCCAGCAAACCCCCGCACCTGCTGGTCATGACCGCCACACCCATCCCGCGCACCGTAGCCATGACTGTCTTCGGTGACCTGGAGACCTCCGTGCTGGACGAGCTGCCGGCGGGCCGCGCCCCGATCTCCACCCACGTGGTGGGACTGGCCGAACACCCGGCCTGGGCGCAGCGGATCTGGTCCCGGTCCCGCGAGGAGATCGACGCCGGGCACCAGGTCTACGTCGTCTGCCCCAAGATCGGCGATGACGACGACGGCGACTTCAGCCCCGGCGAGGCCGAACCCAGCGACGCGGACCTGGCCGGCGGCGGCGCCCGGGAGCTAGCGTCCGTCACCGGCGTCGTCGAACTGCTGCGGGACGAACCGGCCCTCGCCGGGGTGCCGGTGTCGCCGTTGCACGGCCGGCAGGACCCGGGGCTGAAGTCCGACACCATGGCCGCGTTCACCGCCAACCGGACCAAGCTCCTGGTCTCCACCACCGTGATCGAGGTGGGCGTGGACGTGCACAACGCCACCCTCATGGTGATCCTGGACGCGGACCGCTTCGGCATCTCCCAGCTGCACCAGCTCCGCGGCCGGGTGGGCCGCGGCGGCCTGCCCGGGACCTGCCTGCTGGTGACCACCCTGGAGCCGGGCCACCCCAGCCGGCGGCGCCTCGAGGCCGTGGCGTCCACCACCGACGGGTTCGAACTCTCCCAGGAGGACCTCAAGCTCCGCCGCGAGGGTGACATCCTGGGCGCGTCCCAGTCCGGCGGCCGGTCCACCCTGAAGCTGCTGCGGGTCCTCGAGCACGAGGACGTCATTGCCCGGGCCCGGCAGGACGCGCAGGCGATCATCGGCGGGGACCCGGGGCTGGCCCGCCACGCGGCGCTGGCCGCCGCCATCGACGATTATTTGAACCCCGAGAAGGAGGCGTTCCTTGAACGCGGTTAGTACTGAGGAGAGCCGCCCGTGAGCCGGATCATCGCCGGCGCGGCCGGCGGCACCACCCTGGCCGGGGTCCCGGGCTCCCTGACCCGGCCCACCACGGACCGGGTCAAGGAGGCGCTGTTCTCCCGGCTGGACGCGTTCGAAGTGATCTCCGACGCCCGCGTGCTGGACCTCTACGCCGGCTCGGGCTCCCTCGGCGTCGAAAGCGCCAGCCGTGGTGCCGCCGGCGTGGACCTGGTGGAGTTCGCGGCCAAGGCCTCCGAGGTCTGCCAGCGCAACGCGGACCTGATCAACACCGCGTTGCGGCGCAAGGTGGTCTCGGTGCACCGCTCCAAGGTTGAATCGTTCCTGGAACGGGCGGGGGAGGGAACCCGCTGGGACCTGGTGTTCCTGGACCCGCCCTACCCGCTCGAGGAGGACGCCCTGGCCGCCGTGCTGGCCAAGCTCCTGCCGCTCCTGGCCGAGGGCGCCGTCGTCGTGGTCGAACGCTCCGCCCGCACGCCGGAACCGTCCTGGCCCGAGGGGCTGGAACGGTTCGCGGAGAAGAAATATGGCGAGACCAGGCTCTGGTTCGCCGAGCCCGGCGTGCCGACGGAGGAGACCGCCGGCGACGCCGGGGAGTAGCCCCTACTTCAGGATGGTGCCGGGGACGTCCGGCTCCGAGGGAACGATCTTGTACTTGGCCATCAGCGCACCAAGCTTGGTCAGCGTCGGCTCGTCCACGGCGCCGTCGAACTTCTCCAGGCGCAGGGTCTTGGCGACGTTTTCCGGCATCTTCATGAACGCCGGCAGCAGCGCCCGGACCTTGTCGGGGTTGCTCTGGGCCATGCTGAGCGTCTCCGTCATGGCGGCCTTGAAGTCCTTGACCACCTCGGGGTTCTGCTGGGCGTAGTTGCCGCTGGTGAACGTCACCATGGTGGGGAGCCCGGGCAGCGCGGCCTGGTTGTTGTAGGTGACCAGCTTGTTGCCGTCCGCCAGCAGCTTGGACAGGAACGGCTCCGGGACCCAGACGGCGTCCACGTTGCCCTGCGCCAGCTGAGCGCCCATGTCCTGGAAGGGCAGTTCGAGGAACTGTACCGCGTTCGGATCGCCGCCCTGCTGGGAGACGACCTCCTTGATGGTCAGGTCGCCCTGGGCGTTGATGGTGTTGACGGCGACCTTTTTCCCGGCGAGGTCCTTGGCGGAGGTGATGCCGGAATTGGCCTTCGCGACCACGCCGTTGATGTCCTCGCCGGTGGCCAGGGAGTTGGAGTACCCGGTGACGATCTTCATGTCCAGGCCCTTGTTCTTGGCCAGGAGAACGGACAGCGGGTTGCCGACGGAGAAGTTCATGGTGCCGGTGGAGACGGCGGGAAGCATCGCCGCGCCGCCCTGCCCGCTCTGCAGCTCGACCTTGAGCTTGTGCTTGGCGAAGATGCCCTCGTCGATGCCCATCTGCACGGCAGCGGACGGCGCGATCGAAATCACGCCGACGCTGATGCTGCGGAGACCGTCCGCCCCTGCGGCAGGCGCCGCGGATCCGGTGCCGGACGGGGATCCTCCGCCGCAGGCCGTCAGGAGCACCGCGGCGGCAACGCCGACGGCGGCAAAGGTCAGTCTCTTCATAACAGTCCACTTCCTTGGGGTAAGTTATCCGGCCTTCGGAGCCCGCACGGCCGCTAACCGCCTTTCCGGCGGGCCCCGGATTACATAAATGACAACCCACATAATTGATAAAGTCAATCATTATTTTTCCAACGATCTCTGTGCGCGCCGCCGGAGGACCGCGGCAGGGGCCGCGGGTAATGTTGCTGCTGTCATGCGCCCCGCGCACCCGCCAAGAACTGCGAGGATTTGTGGCCGCACCACTCACGCCGGACCCGGACCAGGGGGAAGGCTCCGCCGCCGTTCCGGACCGCCTGCTGGCCAGCGAGCTGGCCGGCGAGATCGAGTTTCTGGCCGCCCGCGCCCGCTCGGTGGGCATCGGCCACGCCAACGCGCTGCTGGCGCCACTGGAGCTGAAGGTGCGTTCCTACTCCGTGCTGGCCCTGGCCTGCAGCGGCACCGACCCCTCGCAGCGGGAGCTCTCCGGCTTCCTGCGCCTGGACCCCAGCCAGATCGTCTCGCTGGTGGATGCGCTGGAGGCCCGCGGCTTGGTGGAACGCGCCGCCGACCCGCGGGACCGGCGGTCCAAGGTCATCCGGGCCACCGCCGCCGGCCGGGACCTGTACGGCCGGGCCGCGGGGGCGGTGCGGGACGCCGAGAACACGTCCCTGGCCGCACTCAGCGGCGCCGAGCGGGACCAGCTGAGGGAGCTGTTGCGGAAGATCGCCTTCGGCTGAGCAGCCGGGTTCTGCGGTCCCAGGCCCCTTACGCTTCCGCGATCGCGTCCAGCTCGACGCCGGTGAGCACCTTCGCCGGGTGCGGCCCGCGGGCGGTGAGCGCGGCCGTCCACTGCACCGGCCAGGGGCCCTGCGTGCCGGCAAGGATGATGTTGCCGGGGTAGCGGCCGGAGAACAGGCCGGACTCGGCGAACGCGGCGACGTCCGCCATGGCCCGGCGGAGCGCGGCCACCTGGCTGTGGACCAGGGTCAGGCCCGGCTCGTCGCCGACGTTGACCACCAGCACCCCGCGCGGCGTGAGGCGGGCGGCCGCCTCCCGGTAGAACTCCGTGCAGGCGATGTGGGCGGGCGCCTCGGAGCCGGAGAAGATGTCCAGAATGACGACGTCGAAGCGCAGCTCCGGCGGCAGGGTTGCCAGGGACTCCCGGGCGTCGCCGATGACCGTGTGCAGTTCTGTGCCCTCCGGCATGGGCAGCCGCTCCAGCACGAAGTCCAGCAGTTCGCGTTCGAGTTCCACCGCGTACTGCACCGACCCGGGCCGGGTCGCCTGGATGTAGCGGGCCAGGGTGAGGGCGCCGGCGCCCAGGTGCAGGGCGGTGACGGGTTCGCCCCACGGCGCGGCGAGGTCGACGATGTGCCCGATCCGCCGCAGGTACTCGTAGAAGATGTCGTCCGGTTCGGCGAGGTTGACGTGCGACTGTTCGGCGCCGCCGATGCTGAGGATGTAGCCGCCGTCGGTGAACTCGTCCCGTTCGATCGCGGCGTGCTGGCCGGTGGTGCGCAGGAACCGCGAGCCCTCCGGGGACCGGGCGCTCACAGCCGGTCCCGCAGATTCGCCAGGCGCTCCGCGGCCTCGGCGAGAACCGACGTCCGCTTACAGAACGCGAAGCGGAGCAGGCTGCGGGTCCGTTCGGCGCCCTCGGCGTGGCAGAACACCGGGACCGGGATCGCGGCGACGCCCACCAGCTCAGGCAGCCGCCGCGCCAGGTCCAGGGCGTCCGTGATGCCCAGCGGCGCGGTGTCCACGTTGACGAAGTAGGTGCCCTGCGGGGTGAAGACATCGAAGCCGGCGGCCCGCAGCCCCTCGCTGAGGATGTCCCGCTTCAGCCGCAGGGTGTCCGCGATGCCCGCATAGAACTCGTCCGGCAGGCCGAGCCCCAGGGCGATCGCACTCTGGAACGGGGTGCCGGAGCTGTAGCTGAGGAACTGCTTGACCGTGCGCACGGCCGAGATCAGCTGCTCCGGGCCGGAGATCCAGCCGATCTTCCAGCCGGTAAAGGAGAAGGTCTTGCCGGCGGACGAAATGGTCAGGGTGCGGTCCGCGGCGCCGGGCAACCCGGCGACGGGAAGGTGCGCGGGGCCGAAGGTGAGGTGTTCGTAGACCTCGTCGGTGACGATCACGGCGTCGTGCCGGCGGGCGAGGGCGACGACGCGCTCCAGCACCTCCCGGGGGAAGACCGCCCCGGTGGGGTTGTGGGGGTTGTTCACCAGCACCACCTTGGTCCGGTCGCTGAAGGCGGCCTCCAGGGCGTCGAGGTCCGGCATGAAATCCGGGGCCAGTAGCGGCGCGGTGATATGTGTGGCGCCGGCGAGGCCGATGATCGCGCCGTAGGAGTCGTAGAACGGTTCGAAGGTGAGGACCTCATCGCCCGGGCCCACCAGGGCCAGGAGCGCGGCGGCGATGGCCTCCGTGGCGCCGGTGGTGACGATCACCTCGGTCTGCGGGTCCGGGGTCAGGCCGTAGAAGCGTTCCTGGTGCAGCGAGATGGCCTCGCGCAGCTCGATGATCCCCTTGCCCGGTGCGTACTGGTTGGCCCCGGCCGCGATGGCGGCCTTCGCGGCGTCCTTGATCTCGGCCGGGCCGTCCTCGTCCGGGAAGCCCTGGCCCAGGTTGATGGCGCCGGTGGAGAGCGCCAGGGTGGTCATTTCCTCGAAGATGGTGACGCCCAGGGTCCCGTCGGCGCCGAGCAGGTTCGCTCCGGTGGCCGTCCGCTGCCAGGGTGCCGGATTCGGGCCCTGCGTCACGGCGTGCCCGCCGTCGTGTCCGGTGACTGGTTGGCCGCCGTGCCGGCGGGGGTGGCGGTCCGGCCCGTGAACTTGTCCATGGTGGTGTAGATGCCGAAGATCCTGCCGCCCACGAAGTCCCAGGCGCGCACCGGCAGCAGCCCGCGCAGCACCTTGCCCAGCTGCGCCGTCGCCGGGGCGATCAGCTGCGGCCGGCCCTCCTGCATGGCATTCCAGGCGCGGTTGATGGCATCCCCGGGGGTCATCAGGGGCGTGAACAGCGGTCCGCGGGCGCCGGCGAACATGCCGGTGGAGATGTAGCTGGGGCAGAAGGTGGTGACCTTGAGGTGGTCGAAGCCCTGCTGCTCGAGTTCGAGCCGCAGCGAGTCGCTCCAGCCGATGACCGCCCACTTGGAGGCGGCATAGACGCTCATCCGCGGATTGGAGACGGTGCCGGCCGCGGAGGCGATGTTCAGGATGCGGCGGGGACGGCCGGCGTCGGACATCATCGCCGGCAGGAAGGCGTGGGCGACGTACATCGGGGCGAGGGCGTTGATGTCCATGGTCAAGGCAATGTCCCGTGCCGGGTCGTGCTCCCAGAACAGGGCGCCGCGGACAATCCCGGCGTTGTTGACCAGCAGGGTCAGGGGGCCCTCCGCGGCGGCCTCGGCGGCGGCGTCGGCGATTGCCTCCCGGCTGGCCAGGTCCACCTGGCGGACGACGGCGCGCGCACCCAGAGCGGTGACCTCCGCGGCGGTCGAGGCCAGGCCCGCGGCGTCGACGTCCCAGAGGATGACGACGGCGGCACCCTCCCCTGCAGCGCGCAGGGCGTACAGCCGGCCCATGCCCATTGCGGCACCGGTCACCAGGACCGTCCCTCCCGAAACGCTGAACGGCGCGGACACAGGCGCGGCAGAAGAACTCTTCGATGCTGACATGCCGCCATGCTATCCCGGCCCGCAAGCCCCATGCGGTAGGTTCGGAGGATGAGACGCGCGGTGTGCCCAGGCTCCTTCGACCCCATCCACAACGGCCACCTGGAGGTCATTGCACGGGCCGCGAGCCTGTTCGATGAGGTCATCGTCGCGGTCTCCACCAACTACGCCAAGAAGTACCGCTTCACCCTCGAGGAACGGATCGGCATGGCCCGGGAGACGCTGGCCTCGCTGCGCGGAATCGTGGTCGAGCCCGTGGGGGAGGGGTTGCTGGCCGAGTACTGCCGCCGGCGGGGTGCCTCCGCGATCGTCAAGGGGCTGCGTTCCTCCTCCGACTTTGACTACGAGCTGCCCATGGCCACCATGAACCGCCAGCTCACCGGCGTCGAGACGGTCTTCCTCCCCGCCGAGGGGCACTACCTGCACCTGTCCTCCACCCTGATCAAGGAAGTCCACACCCTCGGCGGCGACGTCTCGGAGTTCGTGCCGAAGTCGGTTCTGCGGCGTCTGGGGTCCGGCGGGGCGGTTTGAGTCCGCTCGAAGAATCAGGCTAAGATAGTACGTCGGTCATATGTTCTACAGGAGTTCTCATTAAGCGAGATGCAAGTTCGCCCCTGGCGTTCGACGTCAAGGACCTCGGACGCAGTCCGGGAAGCATGCGGACACTGAAAGAACATGTACCCGCGCCGGGTGATCTCGGCGTGGCGCTCATTGGTGTGCAGGAAGGTTCGGATGTCGAGCTGGATCTGCGCCTGGAGGCCGTACACGAAGGAATTCTGGTATCGGGCACCGCACACGTCGAAGTAACCGGCGAATGCGGTCGATGCCTGGATCCCCTTGCGTATGACCAAGAGGTCAATGTGCAAGAACTTTTCTTCTACGAGGATGCTGAATTCTCTGACGGAGAAGACGAAGAAGAGCAACGTCGAGTCGAGCACGATCTAATCGATCTTGAACCGGTGTTGCGGGACGCAGTTGTCACCATGCTGCCGTTCCAGCCGGTGTGCCGGGAAGACTGCCAGGGCCTCTGCTCCGAATGCGGAGTTCGCCTGGAAGACGAGCCGGGGCACCACCACGAGGTCCTGGATCCTCGCTGGGCTGCCCTAGCCGACCTGGCTAAGCCTGACCGGCAAAACTGATTTGTAAGTGTTGGACTAGAGAGAAATGAGTTAGCCGTGGCTGTTCCCAAGCGGAAAATGTCTCGCTCGAATACCCGCGCCCGCCGCTCCCAGTGGAAGGCAACCGCCCCCCACCTGGTGAAGACCGTGGAAAACGGCCAGGTTGTTTACAGCCTGCCGCACCAGGCAAAGGTCGTTACCGACTCGGCTGGCACCGCGCTGTTCCTTGAGTACAAGGGCCGCAAGGTCGCAGACGTCTAATCCGCCAACAGGCTGACTAAGATGTCTTCAACTGAAGAGCTTCTGAAGCGTCTCGGTGTCTCTATTGACGCCGGGACGCTTCGTCTTGCTCTCACCCATCGTTCCTACGCCTACGAAAACGGCGGCATCCCCACCAACGAGCGGCTCGAATTCCTGGGCGACTCGATCCTGGGGTTCTCGGTCACGGACGCGCTCTACCGTGACAACCCAGACCTTCCCGAGGGTGAACTGGCCAAGCGTCGCTCCGCCGTCGTCAGCACCCGGGCGCTGGCCGGCATCGGCCGCAGCATCAGCCTGGGTGACTACATCTACCTGGGCCAGGGCGAGAAGCTCACCCAAGGCAAGAACAAGGCCTCCATCCTCGCGGACACCATGGAGGCGCTGATCGGCGCCACCTACCTCTCCAATGACCTGGAGACAGCCCGGCAGCTGGTCATGCGCCTGGTGGGTCCGCTGCTGAAGGACGCCGCCGCCCTGGGCGCCGGCACCGACTGGAAGACCAGCATCCAGGAGCTCGCCGCCAGCCGGCAGCTCGGCACCATCAACTACGCGGTGGAGGGGTCCGGCCCGGACCACGCCCGGACCTTCGAGGCCGTGCTGCGCATCGGCGGCACCGACTACGGCACCGGCACCGGCAACTCCAAGAAGGAAGCGGAACAAGAAGCCGCCGCCGACGCGTGGCGCCGGCTGTCCGCCCCCGCGGAGTCCGACGGCGACGCCGCTGACGGCGCGGGCCGCCGCGATTCCGCCGCCGCCCCGGCCGGCAGCTAGGAACGCCCTTGCCCGAGTTGCCCGAGGTCGAGGTGGTCCGGCGCGGCCTGGTGAGCTGGGTCCGCGGCCGGACCATCACCGGCGTCGAGGTGCTGGACCCGCGGTCCGTCCGCCGGCACGCCCTGGGCCCCGCTGACTTCATCGGCAACCTGCAGGGCGCCCGCGTCCTGGACGTGGTCCGCCGCGGCAAATTCCTCTGGCTGCCGCTCGCGGACGCCTCCGGAGAGGCGTCCGACGGCGCCTCTACGGCCGGTGGCGCCGATGCCTCAGGCGGCGCCGCGAACGTCGCCCTGATGGCGCACCTGGGCATGTCCGGGCAGCTCCTGATGCAGGACGCCGAGGTCCCGGACGAGAAGCACCTGAAGATCCGGCTGCGGCTCAGCCCGGCCGCGGGCATGCCGGAGCAGCTCAGGTTCGTGGACCAGCGGATCTTCGGCGGCCTGTTCCTGACCTCGCTGATCCCCACCGCGGACGGCGGCCCGGGAGGCCTGGCCGAGACCCCGCTGCCGCTGATCGCCGAGGAAGCCTCGCACATAGCCCGCGACCCGCTGGACCCGCACTTTTCCTTCGACCTGTTCTACCGCCGCCTCCGGGCGCGCCGGACCGGGCTGAAACGTGCCCTGCTGGACCAAGGCCTGGTCTCCGGCATCGGGAACATCTACGCGGACGAGGCGCTGTGGCTGGCCAAGCTGCACTACGCCCGCGCCACCGACCGGATGCGCCGCGCCGACGCCGAACGTGTACTCGACGCGGCCCGGCAGGTCATGACTGACGCCCTGGCCGCCGGAGGCACCAGCTTCGATTCCCTCTATGTGAACGTCAACGGGTCCTCCGGCTACTTCGAACGGTCCCTGAACGCCTACGGCCGGGAGGGCCAGGAGTGCCGGCGCTGCGCCGCGAACGGAATCGTCAGCCTGATCAAGCGCGAGCAGTTCATGAACCGCTCGGCGCACACCTGCCCGGTGTGCCAGCCGCGTCCGCGGAACGGCCGCTGGTAGCACCGTAGTGCGCCGCCAGCCGGGCCAGTCCCTCGTCAAGGCTGACCGCGGGGGTCCAGTCGAGGAGCTCGCGGGTCCGGCGCTGGTCGAACCAGTGCGCCGTGGACAGCTGCTCGGCCAGGAACCGGGTCATCGGCGGCTCCTCCACCCGGCCGGACCGGAGCCAGGCCTTCTCCACGAGTGACCCCACGGCCCGGGCCACGCGTCCCGGCACGGACCACGCCGGCGCTGGCACGCCGCCCGCGGCGCAGATTCCGGCCAGAAGCTCACCCACCGGCCGCGGCTCGCCGTTGCTGACCACCAGCGCCAGCCCGTGGACCCGGTCCATGCGGTGCAGCGCTGCCACAATGGCGGCCGCCGCGTTGTCGATGTATGTCGTGTCGATCAGGGCGCCGCCGGCGTCCAGCAGCGGCAGCCTGCCCTGTGCGGCGCGTTCCAGGACCCGTTCGACCAGCTGGGTGTCGCCGGGTCCCCAGACGATGTGCGGCCGTACGGCGGTGACCCGGAAACCGGGTGCGTCCGCCGCGAGGGCCAGCAGTTCGGCGGCTGCCTTCGTGCGGGAGTAGTCCCCGTGCGCCCGGGCCGGGTCCGCCGGTTCGGCATCGAGGCCCGCGATCGCCTGCCCGGAATTGGCTACCGACGGGGAGGAGACCAACACCAGGTCCCGAACGCCGGCGTCACGGGCGGCCGCCAGCAGCCGGGCGGTGCCAGCGATGTTGACCTCATCGAAGTCATCGGGACGGCCGGTGAAGGAGACCTTCGCGGCGAGGTGGATGACGCCGTCAATGCCTGCGACGGCACTGCGCACGGCGGCGTCGTCCGTCACGGAACCGTGCAGGTCTGCGGCTGCCGGAACCCCGGAGGGCCGGCGCTGGAAAGTGGTGACCTCGTGGCCCTGCTCCACCAGCAGCCGGGCGACGGCGCCGCCGAGCAGCCCGCTGGCGCCGGTGACCAGTATCCTCACGGCGTGCCGGGCCGCCCGCCGGCCAGCACGGAGCCCGCCCAGCGGGCCAGCCGGGTCCGGTCGATCTTGGCGTTGTGGCGGATGTCGGTGGGCTGGGCCGGGACGGTCAGGACGGCGGAGACCTCGACGCCGTCCCGCCGTGCGGCGGCGCGGACCCGGCCGGCGAGCCCGGGCTCGGCCGGTCCCGCCTTGCGGACGGCCGGAACGGTCTCGACGACTGCGGCGACCGCCTGGGTGCCGGCCGGCCCTACGCCGACGACGGCGGCGAGTCCGACCCCGGACAATGCCTCGATGGCCTGCTCGGCTCCGACGGGTGTGACGACGCCGCCCGGGGCGGTGACCACGTGCGCCAGCCGGCCCTCCACCCAGAGCCGTCCGGCGGCGTCGAGGTGCCCGACGTCGCCGGTGCGGTGCCAGCCCGCCGTCCGGGCGCTCTCGCGCTGGGTCAGCCACAGCCGGTCGTAGGAGTCCTTGACGTGCGCGGCGCGGACCAGGATTTCCCCGGTCACTCCCGCGTCCGTGACCGGCCGGTTGCCCGGCGCGGTGCCGTCCGCGGCGAGCGGGGCCACCGCCAGTTCGGCCCCGTGCACCGCCCGGCCCACGCAGATGCCGTTTCCGGCGCCGGGCACCGTCCCGGCGGCGGCATCGGCCGCGGCCTCCCGGATCTGCACCAGGTTGATGTCTGTCACGGGAAGGGCCTCGGTCATCCCGTAGGGGGTGTGGAGTCCGGCTGCGGGGACCAGGTCCTGAAGGTCCTCGAGCAGGCTTCGCGGTACCGGGGCCCCGGCCGAGAGCAGCAGGTCCACGGCGGCCAGGGCCTGCCGGCCCTCCGGGGTGAGGGTGTCCCGGGTGGCCAGGACGTTGCGCAGCGCGGCGGGGGAGGCGAAGACCACCGTGGCGCCGATGGCGGCGGCCGCATCGGCCAGGGCCCGGGCCGTCAGGGTGCGGGGCCGGGTCACGTCCATGTCCGGGGTGACGGACACGGCGCCGAGGGCGGGGCCCAGCAGGGCGAACGGCGCGAAGCCGGCCACCAGGCGTGTGCCGGGGCGGAGGTCCAGGGTGGCGGCGAGGGTGTCCCGCATGGCGGCGAGTTGCCGGTGCGTGTACTGAACGCCCTTGGCCGGGCCGGTGGACCCAGAGGTGAACAGCACGGCGGCGGGGGCGTCGGCCGCCGGGACGGGCGGCAGGCCGGCGTCGGCCGCCGCGCCGGTGTCACCGAGGCGTTCGAGGGAGGTTTCGACGCCGAGGATCCGGCGGCGGGCCGCCGGGAGGTCGCGGACGGTGAAGCGCCGGGCCTCCCAGCCGAGGGCGGCGGCCGCGGCGAGGGCCTTGTCGATGCCGATCAGCACGTCCGGGGTGGCTCCCCGCACGGCGCGGCTCAGGCCGCGGAGCCCGAGCCCGGCGTCGGCCACGACCACGACGGCGCCCACGCGGAGGCAGGCGTAGAGGACGACGGTGAGGTCCACTCCGGGCGGAACCATCAGGCTGACCCGGGTCCCGGCGGCGACGCCGGCGCCGCTGAGGCCTCGGGCCAGGTCGGTGACCCGCCGGTCCAGTTCGCGCCAGCTGAGTGAGCGGGACACGCCCCCGTGGGGCGCCATCTCGGCTACGGCCGTCTGGTCAGCGTCGGGGCCCGAGGCAAGGACGGTCAGCGGGGCCCAGAGCGGCCCGGTCCCGGCGGTCTCTGCGGCGGCCGGTGCGGCGGCTTCTGCCGTGGGAGCGTCGGAAACGTGTTCGGTGAGCCAGGTGAAGATGGGATCCGCGATGTTGCGGTCCTCGGCCATCAGGTGGCCGGCCCCCTCGAAGCGGTGCACCTGGGCGTGCGGCAGCCGGCCAACCAGGTCCTTGAGGTACCGGTCGGAGAAGATCGGGTCCCGGGGTCCCCACAGCATCAGCGCCGGGACAGTGAGTCCGCGCACCCCCTCGGCGACGGCCGTCAGGGCCGGGTAGCTGGGGTGGGAGGCATCGGCCGGGATGTCGGCCACGAAGTTGCCCACCCCGGCGCGGCGGCGGGCGTTGCGGTACGGGGCCATGAACGCCGCGCGGACCGCGGGGTCCAGCGCCGGGTGCGCCAGGGCGTGGGTCACGCGCAGGAAGGCGTCCGACGTCGTCGTGCCCCAGCGGTGCACCGCCGGATGCAGCGCGAGCCGCAGCGCCGCGGGGATGGGCACCCCTGCGGGCTGGTGGACGGCCGTGTTGGTGAGGACGACGCCGGCGAGCCGGTCCTGGTGGGCCAGCGCCCAGCCGAGGCTGATGACCCCGCCCCAGTCGTGGCCGACCGTGACGACCGGTCCCGTCAGGCCGAGTTCGTCGGTGAGGTTGCCGAGGTCGTCGATCCGGTCCTGCAGGCGGCGGAAGGTGCCGGTCCGTTCGGAAAATCCCATGTCCAGCTGGTCCACCGCCACCACCCGCCAGGGGTGGGCGGGGTCGGTTCCTGCGGCCAGCAGGGTCCGCCAGAGGTAGGACCAGGTGGGGTTGCCGTGGACGCACAGCAGGGTTCCGGCGGGGGTGAGGCCACGCTCGGCCAGCTGGGCCGCGTTGTCCAGGATGTGCCAGCGGCGCCTTGTGCCGTGCTTGTCAGGGCCCGGCGCGGTCCCGGCACCCGAGGTCGCGGGCACGTCGATCTCGCGGGACCAGGCGGGATCGACGCCGGGCCAGGTGGCGGCTACCAAGCGATTTCCACCATCGCGGTGTTCAGGCCGGAACCGACGCCCATGCACAGCACGCGGTCACCGCTGGTGAGGGTCTGCGCCTCTGCGGCGAGGGTCATCGGCAGGGACGCAGGGCCCACGTTGCCCCAGTGCGGGAAGGTGATCGGCACCTTGTCCGGGTCCAGGTCGATCGCGTCGATGATGGCCTGGGTGTAGGCGTTGCTGACCTGGTGGGTGACGTACCTGTCCATCGAGGCCCAGTCCCACTCCGGCTGGGCTTCGCGCCACGCGTCCACCACCAGCTGCAGGCCGCCGTCGAGCAGTCCCTTGGTGTCCGTGGCCATGCCGTCGATGCCGCCGACGCAGAGTTCGTGGTGTTCGGTGCCGGCGCGGACCACGCCGCCGACGACCCGGTGCGCGCCCGGGTGCTGGTCCGCGGGACCCAGGACGGCGGCCGCGGCGCCGGAGCCGAGGGTGAGGGTGGCGAACTCGCGGTTGAAGTCCTCGCGGGTGGTCTCGGGACGCTGCAGCCGGGCCAGGGTGGCCTCCTGGGTGGCCTGTGCGTCCTCGCCGTTGACGATCACGGCGTACTTGATCTGGCCGGAGTCGATCATGGTGGCGGCCAAGGTCATGCCGTTGACGAAGCCCAGGCAGGCGTTGGCCAGGTCGAAATTCATGGCCGAGGAAGGCAGTCCCAGCCCGTGGTGGATCTTGACCGCGACAGACGGTTCGAGGTTCCGGCGGGTGACCGAGGTGTTGATCAGGAGCCCGACGTCGGAGGCCGCGATTCCGGACTCGGCGAGGGCCTTGGCGCCGGCTTCCACGGCGGCGTCGTCGAACGCCGTCCCCGGGGCCCACCAGCGCCGGTGCGTGATCCCGGCGACCCGCTCCAGCAGGCGCGGCGGGAACTTCAACCGGCGCAGCGTCCCGGCCAGGGCCTGGTCGAAGTCGCGGGAACTCACGATCGTGGGCGCCTCGACGCTGCTCACCGAAAGCAACGCGGTGTTGGTGTGCCGGAAGGTGGCATTGCCTATCAAATCAAGCCTCTGTTCGTATCTGTCCTGCGCTCCTGCGGCTCACTGCGCCGTCAAGCACAAGCCCAAGTGCTTAACTATGCCCGCTGCACATCCATTCCTGCATATGCAGTCCACGGCATCGACGGCGGGGACAGAGGGGCCCAGCGCGCCGCCGGAACCGCGATGGCGCGGATTCTGACGGTGCCCCGCAGTAGATTGTATGTAGCCGGTAGCGGCTGCCACCGCTTCATTTACCTCACCCACAGCAGGAGACCGGAACCACCGTGCACCTCAAAAGCCTGACCGTCCGCGGATTCAAGTCATTCGCGTCCGCGACGACCTTTGAGTTCGAACCCGGCGTCACCGCCGTGGTGGGTCCCAACGGTTCCGGCAAGTCCAACGTGGTGGACGCCCTGTCATGGGTGATGGGCGAACAGGGCGCCAAGACCCTGCGCGGCGGCAAGATGGAGGATGTCATCTTCGCCGGCACCTCCGGCCGGCCCCCGCTGGGCCGGGCGCACGTGTCGCTGACCATCGACAACAGCGACGGCGCCCTCCCGATCGAGTACAGCGAAGTCACCATCGCGCGCACGCTGTTCCGCACCGGCGGGTCCGAGTACGCCATCAACGGTGCCCCCTGCCGGCTGCTGGACATCCAGGAACTGCTCTCCGACTCCGGCCTCGGCCGGGAAATGCACGTGATCGTCGGACAGGGCCAGCTGGACAAGGTCCTGCACGCCACCCCCGAGGACCGGCGCGGCTTCATCGAGGAGGCCGCCGGCATCCTCAAGCACCGGCGCCGGAAGGAAAAGACGGTCCGGAAGCTGGAGGCCATGCAGGCCAACCTGGCCCGGCTCGGGGACCTGACGGCCGAGATCCGGCGGCAGCTGACGCCGCTGGGCAAGCAGGCCGCCGTCGCACGCCGCGCGCAGACCGTCCAGTTCGAGGTCCGGGACGCGCGGTCACGGCTCCTCGCCGACGACCTGGTCCGGCTGCAGTCCACGCTTGCCCGGGACGTCGCGGACGAATCGGCGCTCAAGGCCCGGCGCTCCGTCGTCGAACGGGACCTGGACCTGGGCCGGCGCCGCCAGGCGGAACTGGAGCAGCAGGCCGCCGAGGCTACGCCCGCCCTCAACGCCGCCCGTGACAACTGGTACCGGCTCTCCTCCGGGCGGGAACGGCTCCGCTCCCTCGGATCGCTGGCCGAGGAACGCCGGCGCCTGCTCGGCGCCGCGGACCCGGGACCCGCGACGGGCCGGGACCCCGACCACCTGGACCAGCAGGCCGCCCGTGTCCGGACCGAGCAGGCCGGGCTGGAAGAGCAGATCCGGCTGCGGCGGGACGCGCTCGCGGACGCCACCGCCGCCAAGCAGGAGGCCGAGGCCGCGTCCGCCGCCGAATCCAAACGCCTCGACGCCCTGTTGCGGGCCGCCGCGGACCGGCGCGAGGGCCTGGCCCGGCTGGCCGGGCAGGTCGGCGCGGCCCGTTCCCGGGTCGAATCCGCGCAGGCCGAGGTGGGCAGGCTGCGCGAATCACTGACCGCCGGCGAGGAACGCCGGCGCCAGGCCCAGACTGAATTCACCGCCCTGGAGTCCCAGGTGGCGGGAGTCGAAGACGGGGAAGAGAGCCTCGACGCCGAGTACGAGGCCGCCAGCGAGGCACTCGACGCCGTCACCGCCGAGATCGACGCGCTGAAGGCCGCCGAACGCGATGCCGACCGGGAACGCGGTGCACTCGCGGCCCGGCACGAGGCCCTGCAGCTCGGCCTGAACCGTAAGGACGGCTCCGGCCACGTCGCCTCCTCCGGCCTCGCCGGGATTCTCGGCCCGCTCGCGTCGATGCTGGCCGTCGAAGCCGGCTACGAGGCCGCCATCGCGGCGGCGCTGGGCCACTGCTCCGACGCTGTCGTGGTGGCCGACCGGGCCGCGGCCACCGCCGCGCTCGGCCTGCTCCGGGAAGAGGACGCCGGCCGTGCGTCGCTGCTGCTCGCCGCGGCCGTTGCCGGGAGCCGGGACGACGTGCCCGGGACAGCGGCGCTGCCGGCCGGGGCACGCCCGGCGGCCGGACTGGTTGCTCCGGCGGCCGACGCGGCGGACGCCGTGCCCGTGCGTGGGCTGCTGGACCGGCTGCTGGCCGGCACCGCGGTCGTCGAGGACGACGACGCCGCCGCGTCCCTGCTGGCCGACCACCCGGAGCTGACCGCCGTCACCCGGGCGGGGGATGTCTTCACCGCGCTTGCCGTCCGCGGCGGCTCGGCTTCGGCCCCGTCGCTGCTGGAGGTACAGGCCGCCGTCGACGACGCCGCCGCCCGGCTGGCCGCCGTGACCGCGGAGCTGGAACGCACCCGCTTCGCCCTGGCGGCCGCGGCGCCCCGGCGGGCGGAAGCGCAGGAGCGCGCGGACGCGGCCCTGGACAAACTCCACGAGTCCGACGCCCGGCTCGCGGCCGTGGCCGAACGCCTCGGGCACTTGAATTCCGTGCTCCGCAGCGCCGCGGGGGAGAGCGAACGCCTGGCCGCCTCCCTGGCCCGCGCCGAGGCCGCGGTCACGGTCGAACAGGATGCCCTGGAAACGGTGGCCGCCCGGCTGGCCGCCGCGCAGGAGGCCCCTGCGGAGGAGGAACCTTCCCAGGACCAACGGGACGCCCTCGCCCAGACCGCGGCCGCGGCCCGCGCGGCCGAGATGGAGGCCCGGCTGGGCCTTCGCAGCGCCGAGGAACAGCTCACCGCCATCAGCAACCGTGCTTCCTCGCTGGAACGGGCCGCCGCCACCGAGCGGCAGGCCCGCGCCGAGGCAGCCGAACGCGCCCGCCGCCGCGCCCTGCAGGCCCGCCGCGCCGCCGCCGTCTCCGCCGCCGTCGCCCAGGTGGCCCGCTTCCTGGACGTGTCGGTCGAGCTGGCCCGCGTGGACCGGGACCTTGCCGAGGAGCGCCGCACCCGGCTGGACCAGGAACTGGCGGAGGTTCGGACCGGCAACGACGCCCTGGCCCGCGAACTGACGGAACTGACCGACTCCGTACACCGGGACGAGCTGGCGCGGGCCCAGCAGCGCCTCAAGATCGAGGCACTCGAGCTGCGCAGTGTCGAGGAACTCGGGCTCAGCCCGGACCAGCTGGTGGGGAGCTTCGGCCCGGACCAGCCGGTGCCGGTGCCGGCGGAGGAGACCGGGGACAAGTGGGCGGCCCTGCGCGCGCCCGTGGACGAAGACGGCCGCGCCATCCTCGAGGGCAAGCCCTTCGTGCGGGAGGAACAGGAAAAACGGCTGCGGAAGGCCGAACGGGACCTTGCCGCCCTGGGCCGGGTCAACCCGCTGGCCCTGGAGGAATTCGCCGCGCTGGAGGAACGCCACCAGTTCCTCAGCACCCAGCTCGAGGATCTCAAGGCCAGCCGCAAGGACCTGCTGGACATCATCAAGGACGTCGACGACCGGGTCCAGAAGGTCTTCGCTGAGGCCTTCGAGGACACCGCCCGGCAGTTCGTCCGGGTCTTCGCCCGGCTCTTCCCGGGCGGTGAGGGACGGCTGGTCCTGACCGACCCCAGCGACATGCTGACCACCGGCATCGAAGTGGAGGCCCGTCCCGCGGGGAAGAAGATCAAGCGCCTCTCGCTGCTTTCAGGCGGCGAGCGGTCCCTGACGGCCGTGGCGCTGCTCGTGGCCATCTTCAAGGCCCGGCCCTCGCCGTTCTACGTCATGGACGAGGTGGAGGCGGCCCTCGACGACACCAACCTGGGCCGGCTCATCACGATCTTCGAGGAGCTCCGCGAATCGAGCCAGCTGATCGTCATCACCCACCAGAAGCGCACCATGGAGGTCGCCGACGCCCTCTACGGCGTCACCATGCGCGGCGACGGCGTCTCCACCGTGATCAGCCAGCGGCTCGGCGCCGAGGTCTGAGCCGGGGCCGATTGGGCCGCTGACCGGCGGCTTTAGCGGTTATGAGAAGCTAGGGGAGTGAACGACATCCTCCCTATCATCCTGCCCATTATCGTTGCCCTGGTGGTCATCGGTGCCCTCATTCCGGTGCTCGTGAGGACCCGGAGGAACATCACTAACTACCCCACGCAGCGTGACGCCAACGACCCCGTCCAGGGCACCGTCAGCGGGACCCTGCTGGAGGACCGGACCGGCGCCCCCGCCCGGGACACCGAAGGCCTCGAGGACCTCGGAACCGTGGAGGTGCCGGACGACGCCGCCGGCTTGGAGACCCTCCCGGTCGAAACGCCGCTGCCGGTCGCCGGCCGGCTGACCCGGCTGCGCGAACGCCTCGCCAAGTCCAACAACGTCCTCGGCAAGGGGCTGCTGGCCCTCCTGTCCTCTGACAAGATCGACGAGAACGTCTGGGACGAGGTCGAGGAGACCCTGCTGCTCGCGGACCTGGGAACCGAGCCGACCATGCAGTTGGTGGACGCCCTCCGCGCCCGCGTCAAGGTCCTGGGCACCCGTTCCCCGGAAGAGGTCAAGGCGCTACTGCGCGAGGAACTGCTCAAGCTCGTCGACCCGACCATGGACCGTAGCCTGAACGTCCAGCGCCACGCGGACAAGCCGGCCGTGATGATGGTCGTCGGCGTCAACGGCGTCGGCAAGACCACCACCGTCGGCAAGCTGGCCCGCGTCCTGGTCGCCGAAGACAAGGACGTCCTGCTCGGCGCCGCGGACACCTTCCGCGCCGCCGCCGCCGAACAGCTGGCCACCTGGGGCCAGCGCGTCGGCGTCCCCACGGTCAAGTCCGACATCGACGGCGCGGACCCCGCCTCCGTCGCCTACGAGGCCGTGAAGGCCGGCATCGACCAGGAAGTCGATGTCGTCATGATCGACACCGCCGGCCGCCTGCAGAACAAGGTCGGCCTGATGGACGAACTCGGCAAGGTCAAGCGCGTCATTGAGAAGCTCGCCGAGGTCGACGAGGTGCTGCTGGTCCTGGACGCCACCACCGGCCAGAACGGACTGAACCAGGCCCGGGTCTTCGCCGAGGTCGTTAACATCACCGGCATCGTGCTCACCAAGCTGGACGGCACCGCAAAGGGCGGCATCGTCGTGGCGATCCAGAAGACCCTCGGCGTCCCGGTCAAGCTCGTGGGTCTGGGCGAAGGCGCGGACGACCTGGCCCCGTTCGACGCCGACAGCTTCGTGGACGCGATCCTGAACTAGGGCGATCCTGAGCTGGACCAGGTGCCCTAAGCGGCCGCCGGGGCTGCGGGCCGGAACGTTTCCCGCGCCAGCAGCCATCCGGCGGCCGCGGCCAGCAGTACCCCGCCGGTGACGCCGAAGGCCCAGCCGTAACCCAGCCGGTCCGCCAGCAGGCCTGCGATGACCGGCCCCACGATCGCGCCGCTGTCCTGCGTCATCTGGAACACCGCCAGCACCTTGCCGCCGGAGCGTTCGTTGCCGATCACGTCCGCGATCGCGGCCTGCTGCGCCGGGCCCAGCAGGCCGGAACCGATGCCGGCCACCGTGGAGGCCAGGAGGAACAGCGGCAGATCGTGCGTCAGGCCAATCGAGGCGGTAGCCAGGCCGGTGACCACCAGGCCGGCCAGCATCATCGGCTTCCGGCCGGCGGAATCCGCGAGCCGTCCCGAGAACGTCAGCGCCACGGCGTTGCCGGCCGCGAACACCGCCAGCGCCCAGCCCGCGGAGGACGCCCCGGCGCCCAGGGCCGCGACGGCGAACAGCGGCACCGTTGCCATCCGCACCCCGAACGTGGCCCAGCCGTTCGCGAAGCTGGAGGCCAGCCCTGCGCGGTAGGCGCTGTCCCGCACGGCGTCGCGCAGCAGCATGGCCGGAGCGGCTGTGCCGGCCTCCCGGGACCCGGAGGGGACGTGCGTGAGCTGGGTCTGGACGACGGCGGCGGCCAGCACCAGCGCGGCGGCGTAGGCCAGGAACGGCACCCGCAGGCCGAATCCGGCCAGCAGGCCACCGACGATCGGGCCGCAGACGTTGCCGATCAGGAAGGCCGAGGCGTACGCACCGGAAACCCGGCCGCGGCTCTCGGGCGGGGCCAGCCGGACCACCAGGGCCATCGACGCCACCGTGAACATCACCGAGCCGGCGCCGCCGAGGCCGCGGAACACCAGCAGCTGCCAGTAATCCTGGGCGAAGGCACACGCCGCCGTCGACGCCGCCACGATCAGCAGCCCGGCGACGTACACCGGCCGCTCGCCGAGGCGCACGATCAGCGCACCGCCTGCCGGGGCGAAGACGAGCCGCATGAAGGCAAAGATGCTCACAATCACCGCCGCCGCCGTCGCCCCGACATCGAACGTCGTCGCGAACTGGGGGAGCACCGGCGCCACCAGCCCGAAGCCCAGCGCGATCAGGAAGGCCGCGGCCAGCATCACCTTGATGTCGCGGGGGAGCCGCGGACCGCGGGAGGGCCTTAGGGCGGAGAGAAGGCTGGAATCCCTGGCGGGACGGGCTGTTTTGCTCATGGTGCTGCTTTCGATGCCTGGATGAGGCCGGTGGGGGGATGGGTCCGCGTGAAACACAACCGTAACAAGCGCGAGACGCACCATTTACTTCCGGGAGGTTCTTGTAACAGCCCGGCAATCTAAATCCCGAGCCGGTGAAACACTACGCCAGCAGACTCTTTGTAGAACGCAAAATGCGTTGAACTTGCGGACTGGATCCGCACCTAAGAGCAAGAGAGGACGCAGACCATGGAACTCACCGCGGGTCTCGTTTGGCTCCTGGTCGCAGCAGCGCTCGTGCTGTTCATGACCCCGGGCCTGGCATTTTTCTACGGCGGCATGACGCGCGCCAAGTCAGCCTTGAACATGATGATGATGAGCTTCGTCGCCATCGGCACGGTCGGCATTGTCTGGGTTCTGTGGGGCGCCTCCATGGCCACCAGCAACGAAGACAACTTCTTCCAGATCTTCGCCAACCCCTTCAGCCACTTCGGGCTGCACAACTTCACCGACCCGGCGGACCTGCTGAAGGTCGGATACGCCGCAACCTTCGCGATCATCACCGTGGCCCTGATCTCCGGTGCCGTGGCCGACCGCGCCAAGTTCTCCGCCTGGGTCATCTTCACCCCGATCTGGGCGACCCTGGTCTACGCCCCCATGGCCTTCATGGTCTGGGGCGGCGGCCTCTTCTCCAAGGACGGCTGGTTCGGCCAGACGTTCGCCCCCGTGATCGACTTCGCCGGCGGCACCGTGGTCCACATCAACGCCGGTATCGCCGGCCTGATCCTGGTCCTGGTCATCGGCAACCGTAAAGGCTTCGGCAAGGACCCGAACCACCGCCCGCACAACATCCCGTTCGTCATGCTCGGTGCCGCCATCCTCTGGTTCGGCTGGTTCGGCTTCAACGCCGGCGCCGCTGCCACGGTCGAGCAGGCCGGCCTGATCTGGGTCAACACCCTCGCCGCCCCCGCCGCCGCCATGCTCGGCTGGCTCGCCGTGGAGCGGTTCCGTGACGGCCACCCGACCTCCCTCGGTGCGGCATCCGGTGTGGTCGCCGGCCTCGTCGCCATCACCCCGGCCTGCGCCAACGTCTCCCCGCTGGGCGCCATCATCCTGGGTGTCGTCGCCGGTGTCGCCTCCGCCCTGGCCGTCGGCCTGAAGTTCAAGTTCGGCTACGACGACTCGCTCGACGTCGTCGGCGTCCACCTGGTCTCCGGCGTCGTCGGCACCGTGGCCATCGGCTTCCTGGCCACCCCGTCCCAGGGCACCGCCGGCCTCTTCTACGGCGGCGGCAGCACCCAGCTCGTCGCCCAGGCCCTGGCCGCCCTGTTCTCGATCATCTTCACCGCCGTGATGACCTTCATCATCGCCTTCCCGATCCACAAGCTGATGGGCTTCCGGGTCTCCCAGGAGCAGGAAGTCGTGGGCGTGGACCTCAGCCTGCACGCCGAGACCGCCTACGAGTTCGGCCTCAGCGGCCGGGGCGGCAGCTTCCAGCCGCTGCACGAAATCATCACCGGCAAGTCGCTCGGCGGCGAGGCCGTCCAGCTCCCGGCCGAGGACATCGCCGGCGTCCCGCAGCACGGCAAGCAGACCGCAGCAGGCAAAGAAAGCGTGGAAGCATGAAACTGATCACCGCCATCGTCCGACCGGAAAAACTCGACGCCATCCGTGAAGGCCTGGAAGCCTACGGGGTGCAGGGCCTGACGGTCAGCGCGGCCAGCGGCTACGGCCGGCAGCGCGGCTACACCGAGGTCTACCGCGGCGCCGAGTACAACGTGGACCTGCTGCCGAAGATCCGGGTGGAGGTGCTGGCCACCGACGAGCAGGCCGATGACATCCTCGATGTCATCATCGCCAGCTCCAACACTGGCCGGGCCGGCGACGGCAAGGTCTGGACCATGGACGTCTTCGAGGCGGTCCGGGTCCGCACCGGCGAACGCGGCGCGGCCGCCATCTAGCTGCAATCCCTCCAGCCGCGGACCGACTCAGCGGAACGCGAATGAGGGTTGCGAACAATGGGCCGGGCACCTGAACAGGTGCCCGGCCCGCTTTTGTGTTCAGCCGGGTGACTTAGGTAGGCCAGCCCTCGGGGCCCGGGGTGCCGGCCGGGTATTCCTCCAGCGGCACGCTGTCCCTGGCCCAGGCCTTGATGACCGGCTCCACGATCCGCCAGCAGTCCTCGGCGGTGTCGGCCCGGACCGAGAGCAGCGGGTCGCCGCTGAGGACACCCTCAAGGACTTCGCCGTAGGGGAGCAGGTCGGAGGCGCTCAACTCCGCCTTCAGGGTGGCACGGTCCAGGCTGAGCACGTTCCCGGGGCCGTTGACGTCGACGTCGAACTGCAGGGTGTCGGGACCGAAGCCGATCCGCAGCTGGTTGGGGGAGTCGACTCCGGTGAACCCTTTGGGCAGGTGCGGCACCGGGCGGAACGTCACGATGGCCTCCTTGCGCATCGATCCGAGTGCCTTCCCGGACCGGAGCAGGAACGGCACGCCCTGCCAGCGCCAGTTGTCGATGTCCACCCGGACCTCGGCGAGGGTCTCGGTGTTCCGGGACGGGTCGACGCCCTTTTCCTTCGCGTAGTCCGGGACCTTGCGGCCATCGATCGAGCCGGCCGAGTACCGGGCGCGGCGGGTGTTCTTTGCATACGGGGCCTTGATGCTGCTGGCCCGCAGGAGGGTGGCGACGGCGTCCCGCAGGTCCCGTTCGTCCACGGAGGCAGGCGGCTCGATCGCCATCAGGGCCATGATCTGCAGCAGGTGGCTCTGGATCATGTCCCGCAGCGCGCCCGCCCCGTCGTAGTACCGGGCCCGGCCCTCGAGCGCGAGGTCCTCGTCGAAGATGATTTCCACCTTCTCGATGTGCTCCCGGTTCCAGACCGGCTCCAGGAAGGTGTTCGCGAAGCGGAGGCCCAGGATGTTCAGGACCGTGGCCTTGCCCAGGAAGTGGTCCACCCGGTGGATGTGGTCCTCGGGGACCAGGGCCGCCAGGGTCTTGTTCAGGTGCCGGGCCGATTCCGCGCTGGAGCCGAAGGGCTTCTCCATCACCAGCCGGGTGCCGGCCGGGACTTCCTCCGGGGTCAGTGCCTCGCAGGCCAGCTGGCTGATTTTCGGCGGCAGCGCGAAGTACACCGCCACCGGGCCCTCCAGCCCGGCCAGCAGGGACGCCAGTTCGCCGCCCGAGGTGACGTCCAGGCGGTGGTAGCTGGTGGAGGTACGGATCCGCTTGAGTTCGCGTTTGCCGTCCGTGTTGGCCTGCGAGTTTGCGTCCGCGAAGGCGGTGTCCAGCCGCTCCAGCCACTGCTCCTGGCTCCAGTCGTCGGAGCCGGCGCCCACCAGGGTCAGGCCGGCGGCGTGGCCGCGGGCCACCAGCCGGGCCAGGCCCGGAAGCAGCAGCCGGCCGGTCAGGTCGCCGGACGCGCCGAGGATGAGCAGGGTCTTTACCGTCGGTTCACTGGTCACCTACGCCAGCATGCCACCTCCGAGCCGGGTCTTGGTACCCTAGATAGTCGAGTCCCGTTGTCGGGCCGGTTCGTTCCGGCGAGACAGTTCCGACACTGGCGCGCCGTTCCGGACGTCAGCTGCAGATCCACTGAAAGAAGTGCACGGCGCGTGTTCAATTCACTCTCTGACCGGTTGACAGCAACCTTCAAGAACCTTCGCGGCAAGGGCCGCCTGACCGAGGCCGACGTCGACGCCACGGTCCGGGAGATCCGCCGTGCCCTGCTGGACGCCGACGTCGCCGTGCCGGTGGTCCGCGAATTCACCTCCCGCGTGCGCGAGCGTGCCCTCGGCGCCGAGGTCTCCGGTGCGTTGAACCCCAGCCAGCAGATCGTGAAGATCGTCAACGAGGAACTCGTCGAGATTCTCGGCGGCGAGACCCGCCGGATCCGGCTGGCCAAGACCGGCCCCACCATCATCATGCTCGCCGGCCTCCAGGGCGCCGGTAAGACCACCCTCGCCGGCAAGCTCTCGAAGCACCTGAAGTCCCAGGGCCACAGCCCCATGCTGGTGGCCTGTGACCTGCAGCGCCCCAACGCCGTCACCCAGCTGCAGGTCGTCGGCCAGCGCGCCGGCGTACCGGTGTTCGCCCCGCACCCCGGCGCCACCTCCACCGAGCTGGACCACCCGGCCGGCGACCCGGTCGCCGTCGCCCGCGCCGGCGTCGAGGAAGCCAAGCGCACCCTGCACGACGTCGTGATCGTTGACACCGCCGGCCGCCTCGGCGTCGACGCGGACATGATGGAGCAGGCGCGCCAGATCCGCCGGGCCATCGTCCCCAACGAAGTCCTGTTCGTCATCGACTCGATGATCGGCCAGGACGCGGTCAACACCGCCATGGCGTTCGACGAGGGCGTCAACTTCACCGGCATCGTGCTCTCCAAGCTCGACGGCGACGCCCGCGGCGGTGCCGCGCTCTCCGTCGCGTCGGTCACCGGCAAGCCCGTCATGTTCGCCTCCACCGGCGAAGGCCTGGACGACTTCGAGCTCTTCCACCCGGACCGCATGGCCTCCCGCATCCTCGACATGGGCGACGTGCTCACCCTGATCGAGCAGGCCGAGAAGTCCTGGGACAAGGACGAAGCGGCCCGGATGGCGAAGAAGTTTGCCGACCAGGAAGACTTCACCCTCGAGGACTTCCTCGCCCAGATGCAGCAGATCCGCAACATGGGCTCGATGAAGAAGATGCTCATGATGATGCCCGGTGCGCAGAACATCCGGCAGCAGCTCGAGCAGTTCGACGAGCGCGAAATCGACCGGGTCGAGGCGATCGTCCGGTCCATGACCCCGCACGAGCGGGTCGCGCCGAAGATCATCAACGGTTCCCGCCGGGCCCGCATCGCCCGCGGCTCGGGCGTGCACGTCTCCGAGGTCAACGGCCTGTTGGAGCGCTTCGCCCAGGCGCAGAAGATGATGAAGAAGATGGCCGCCGGCGGCGGCATTCCGGGGATGCCCGGGATGCCGGGCATGGGCGGGGGGGCCCGCAAGGGCAACAAGCCCGCGCCGAAGAAGAAGGCCCGCTCCGGCAACCCGGCCAAGGCCGCACAGGAGCTCAAGGACGCGGAGGCACGGCGCGCAGCCGGCGCCAAGGCCGTGCCCACCGGCGCCTCTTTCGGCCAGCAGGGCGACTTCGACCCCTCCCAGCTGAACCTGCCCAAGGGCTTCGACAAGTTCCTCGGCGGCAGCAAGTAGCGACACGCTGCGGCGGGCCGCGGCGTATGTCGCGGCCCCGTTGACGGACCCGTGGAATAGGCTTGGAGCATGTTCAAGGAGCGCGTAGTTTTCGTCCACGGGGCCGGCAGTTTCGGTGCCGCGGCGTGGCCGAAACAGCACGGCATGGCGCTGGCCTATGACGCGCTCTTCCTCCGCCGGCACGGCTTCGACCCGGTGGCCGAGCCGCTGGAAACCGATTTCGCGGCCGACGCCGGGATCGTCCTCGGCGCACTGGCCGACGACGGCCGCGGTGCCGCCGGAGGCCACGTCGTCGCCCACTCCCAGGGCGCCATCGCCGCGATGATGGCCGCCGTCGAACGGCCCGACCTGGTCCAGTCCCTCACGCTGGTGGAACCGGCCTGCCTGTCCCTGACGGCGGAACTGCCGGCCACCGCCGCGCACCGGGCCCTGATGGAACCGCTCTTCGATGTCCGGCACAGCCTGGGCGACGAGGACTTCCACCGTGAATTCGTCCGCCGGGTGTTCGCCGCGCACGCCCCGCTGCACGGCGCCGCCGGGGAAGTCGCGGCGGATAACGCCCGGGAGGCGCGGCGGCTCCGGCTGCAGGCCCCGGCATGGGAGGCGCCGCTGCACATCGTCCCTGGCGTTCCCACCCTGGTCCTCACCGGCGGCTGGGAACCGCTGTATGAGGAGATCGCCGGCTACCTCGTGGAGACCGGCGCCCGGCACCGCACCGCCCCGGGCGGGCACCGGCCGCAGGACTCACCGGAGGGGGACCGGGCGATCCGCTCCTTTATCGCCGACGTCGTCCGCAGCCGGCACGCCCGCGCCTCCTAACCCGCCCCTCCTTACTCCGGGCCTCCTAGTCCCAGCCTGCTAGTCCCGGGCGGCCCCCACCCCCGGATCCGGCAGGTAGACCTTGCCGCCGGAGGCGAGGAACTCCTCGCTCTTCTCCCGCATGCCCGCGTCGGCCCGGGCCGCCTGCGCCTCGGCGGAACCAAACTCGCTCCGGATGTCCTGGCTGATCCGCATCGAGCAGAACTTCGGCCCGCACATGGAACAGAAGTGCGCCATCTTGGCCGGCTCGGCGGGCAACGTCTCGTCGTGGAAGGCCTCGGCGGTGACCGGGTCCAGGGACAGGGCGAACTGGTCCCGCCAGCGGAACTCGAAGCGGGCCTTGGACAGGGCGTCGTCCCGCTCCTGCGCGCCGGGGTGGCCCTTCGCAAGGTCCGCGGCGTGGGCGGCGATCTTGTAAGTGATCACGCCGGTCTTCACGTCGTCCCGGTTCGGCAGGCCCAGGTGCTCCTTGGGGGTGACGTAGCAGAGCATGGCCGTCCCGTACCGGGCGATCTCGGTTGCGCCGATGGCGGAGGTGATGTGGTCGTAGCCGGGGGCGACGTCGGTCACGAGCGGACCCAGGGTGTAGAACGGCGCCCCCTTGCACAGCTCCTGCTGGCGTTCTACGTTTGCCCGGACCAGGTGGAACGGGACATGGCCCGGGCCCTCCACCATCACCTGCACGTCGAATTCCCAGGCCCGCTGCGTGAGCTCGGCGAGGGTGTCCAGTTCGGCGAACTGCGCGGCGTCGTTGGCATCCGCCGTCGACCCCGGCCGCAGCCCGTCGCCGAGGGAGAACGCGACGTCGTACTTCGCGAAGATTTCGCAGAGCTCGTCGAAGTGGGTGTACAGGAAGTTCTCCCGGTGGTGCGCCAGGCACCAGCCGGCCATGATGGAGCCGCCGCGGGACACGATCCCGGTGACCCGGTTGGCTGTCAGCGGCACGTACCGGAGCAGCACGCCGGCGTGAATGGTCATGTAGTCCACGCCCTGTTCGCACTGCTCGATCACGGTATCCCGGAAGATTTCCCAGGTCAGCGCGTTCGCTTCGCCGTTGACTTTCTCCAGGGCCTGATAGATCGGGACGGTGCCGATGGGCACGGGGGAGTTGCGGAGGATCCATTCGCGCGTCGTGTGGATGTCGTCCCCGGTGGAGAGGTCCATCACCGTGTCTGCACCCCACTGGGTGGCCCACTGGAGCTTGTCCACCTCCTCGGCGATGGAGCTGGTGACGGCCGAGTTGCCGATGTTGGCGTTGATCTTCACGAGGAAGGCCTTCCCGATGATCATCGGTTCGGACTCGGGGTGGTTGATATTCGCCGGGATGATGGCCCGGCCGGCGGCGAGTTCGCTGCGGACCAGTTCGACGTCGCAGTTCTCGCGCAGCGCGACGAAGCGCATCTCGGGCGTCACCTCGCCCTGCCGCGCGTAATGCATCTGGGTGACGGTCCGGCCGGGGAGGGCCCGGCGCGGTGCCGGAGGAGCGCCGCGCCACTCCGCCGAGGCGGCTCCGCGGCGGACCGCGGACTTGCCGTCGTCGAGAAGGCTGCGCTCCCGGCCGGAGTAGGGCTCGGTGTCCCCGCGTCCGGCAATCCAGTCGGCACGGAGCGGCGGCAGGCCCGCCACCGGGTCGCTGACCGGCCCCGCCGTGCGGTAGGCCAGGAACGGGGGATTTGGGGTGCCGCCGGGGGACGGCTCCAGGGCGATCTCGGTCACCGGGACCCGCAGGCCGTCGCCTTCGATGTAGGCCAACGTGTGCGACGCAAGGGCAGGGCTGTGCTGGGAATTTGTGGTGCGCAAGGGTTACTCACTTCCTTCGCCGGCATTACCCGGACAGGTTCAACGGTCGCAGGCTGCCTCAGCCCGATCTCAGCCCCTGCAAGGGCTCCCGTGTGGTCGTAGACGAAGCTACCACAGGGCCCCGGACACGGCTCCAAGGTTTCCGCCGGCCGCGATTAGGCTGGGACCCATGAGCGGCATCATCGAATTCACCGGGCCCGTCCTCACCGCCGTGAACCGGGAGCGGCGCGGCCTGTGGTCCGTGGACGGGGTGCTGACCTTCGACCGTCCGGAGGCGGCGCCGGACCAAGTCATCGACGGGTGGGTAATCCCGGGACTGGTCGACGCTCACTGCCACATCGGGCTCGGGCCCGGCGGTGACGTGGACGCCGCCGTCGCCGAAACGCAGGCGCGCACGGACCGTGACGCCGGGACCCTGCTGGTCCGCGACGCCGGAGCGGTGCACGACACCCGCTGGATCCAGCAGCGGCGGGACCTGCCCCGGATCATCCGTGCGGGCCGCCACATCGCCCGAAGCCGCCGCTACCTGCGCGGCCTCGCCGTTGAGGTGGACCCCGGTGACCTGGTCGAGGAGGTCCGGAAGCAGGCGCGGGCGGGGGACGGCTGGGTCAAGCTCGTGGGGGACTGGATCGACCGCGACGCCGGGGACCTTGCCGCAAGCTTCCCCGCCCGCACCGTCAGGGACGCCGTCAGCGCCGCCCACGACGAGGGCGCCCGGGTCACCGCGCACTGCTTCGCCGAGGACACCCTCGATGACATGCTCGACGCGGGCATCGACTGCATCGAGCACGCGACCGGGCTGCTGCCCCGCCATCTTCCGCGTTTCGTCGACCAAGGCGTGCCGATCGTCCCCACCCTGGTCAACATCGCCACCTTCCCGGACATCGCCGCGCAGGCCGAACCCAAGTTCCCGCGCTACGCCGCCCACATGCGCACGCTCTGGGAACGCCGGGCCGAGCGGGTCCTCGAGGCCCACGAGGCCGGGGTGGCCATCTACGCGGGAACCGACGCCGGGAGCGTGATTGCCCACGGGCGGATCGTCGACGAGTTGGAGGCACTGCATGCCGCCGGACTGGGCGCGGCCACCGCCCTCGACGCCGGCGCCTGGTCCTCCCGGGCCTGGCTGTGCGCCGCCGGAATCGCCGAGGGTGCGCCCGCCGACGTCCTGGTCTGCGCCGCTGACCCGCGGCGGGATCTCTCCACGTTGCGGAATCTGCGCGCCGTCGTCCTCCGCGGGGACGTCATCGGCGCGGCATCCGCGGAATAAATTGAAGCTTCAAGTAATTTTATCTGGTGAGAGCCGCCGAATGACGGCTGAACCCCACAGCACCGGAGTGATGCAATGACCACCAACGCCGCCACCCAGGACCTCTTGCCGGCCGACCTCTCGATGGGCACCGTGATGCTCAAGGTCGGCGACCTGGCGATGATGACCGACTATTACCAGCGCGCCCTCGGCCTGGAGGTGGTGGCCGAGCAGGGCGGCGGCCTCTACCTCGGACGCGGCCAGACGCCGCTGGTGCACCTCGCGCCGGCCCCGGGACTGAACCTCCCCTCCCGGGGCGAGGCCGGGCTCTTCCACACCGCCCTCCTGTTCGAGGACCAGGCGGCGCTGGCCGCCACCGTCGCCACCGCAGCCCAGTACGATCCCCGGTTCTTCACCGGCAGCGCGGACCACCTGGTCAGCGAGGCCTTCTACTTCAACGACCCCGAGGGCAACGGCATCGAGCTGTACTGGGACCGTCCGCGCGAGGAATGGTCCTGGGATGGCGCGAATGTTGTCATGGACAGCTTGGCGCTGCCGCCGCAGCGTTACCTGGAGCAGCACCTCACCGAGGCGTCGCTCGCCGGCCAGCACGAAACCGGCGCCGGCGTCGGGCACGTCCACCTCCAGGTCGGCGACGTGCAGTCCGCCCACGACTTCTACGTCGGGACCCTGGGCTTCGAAAAGACCGCAGGCTGGCACGGCCAGGCGCTTTTCGTCTCGGCCGGCGGCTACCACCACCACATGGCCATGAACGTCTGGAACAGCCGCGGCGCCGGCCCCCGGCGCGACACGCTGGGCCTGGGCGAGGTGCTGATCGAGGTGCCCTCCGGGGACGACATCGGCGCCCTCGCGGACAGGCTCAAGGTCGCCGGCGTCGCGTCCCACCACACGGGTGCGGAGCTCCGGTTCGACGACCCCTGGCGCAACCGGATCCGGGTCGCCGTCCGCTGACCGGCCTCCGGGCCGCCAGCCGATAGGCTGGGACCACGCCACACGCCGCGGCCCCCGGGCCGCCCGAAATCCAAGGATGAGCCCCGTGGGATTTACCGAAGTCTTCGTCGCCACCCATGACGCCGCGCTCAAGCGGGCCGCCGCCCTCGCCGGGGGCGCCCCCGCCGGCCCGGACGCCGTCCGGATCGAGGGCATCAGCGACTACGAGATCGAACGGCTGGGCGACCTCGCCGGCACCGCCGTCCACGCCGCCGGCGCCGACTACGAACTCGCGATGGTCGACGTCTCCAGTGACGCACTGCTCGGCGTGCCCGCCGCCATGGTCCGGACCCTCGCCGAGCTGCTTAGCTACGAGACCGACGAGGGCGAACGCGTCCTGGCCGACGTCGCCGGGCAGTGGGCGGCCGAGGAGGACATGCCCTTCGGTGCCGCCGAGGCCCTCGGCCACACCCGGCGGATCGCGGAGCTCGCCTCCGCCGTCGACCCCGCTGCCCGCACCGAACTGTACGTCTGGACTGCCTGAGCCGGACTGCGGCGCCACCCGCGGCGACCCGCCGCGGGTGTTAAGTCGAAATCGGCGCGGTGATCTGGCACAATGATCAGGTACTTGATCTGCGTGGCCCCTCTCTCCGCGTCTGGATCTTGTCCTTTTAGAACCCCCTAGTATGGCCCGCCCCACGGGTGCAGAACGCCGGGTTCGACCCCGTTTCAGAAACAGGAGTGACCACAAAAGTGGCCGTTAAGATTCGCCTTAAGCGCTTCGGCAAGATGCGCGCCCCGTACTACCGCATCGTCGTCATGGACTCACGCTCCAAGCGTGACGGCCGTGCCATCGAGGAGATCGGCAAGTACCACCCGACCGAAGAGCCCTCGTACATCGAGGTCGACTCGGACCGCGCCCAGTACTGGCTCGGCGTCGGCGCTCAGCCGTCCGAGCAGGTTGCCGCGATCCTGAAGATCACCGGTGACTGGCAGAAGTTCAAGGGTCTGCCCGGCCAGGAAGGCACCTTGAAGACCAAGGCTGCCAAGGAAGGCTTCGTAGCCCCGGAGAAGGGCTCCGTCATCATTCCGGAAGCCATCACCAAGAAGGCCAAGAAGGACGACGCAGCCGAGGCCCCGGCCGACGCCGAAGCAGAGACCACCGAGGCTGAGTAACTTGCTGGCAGACGCGCTCGAACACCTGGTCCGCGGGATTGTAGACAGCCCCGAGGACGTCAAGGTCAGTGCCAAGAACAACCGCCGGGGGGACACCCTTGAGGTGCGCGTTCACCAGGACGACCTTGGCCGGGTGATTGGCCGCCAGGGCCGGACCGCACGCGCACTGCGCACCGTGGTTGCGGCACTGGCAGACGGTGAGCCGGTGCGGGTCGACGTCGTCGACACCGACCGCCGCCGGTAGCGCAGCCAGCACACGCTTGATCTCTGTCCGGCCCCTCCACCAGCATTGGTGGAGGGGCCGGACTGTTTTGCGCACACTGCGCCCCCACAACGACCCATCCTTCCCATCCCCGAACAAGAGGACAGCATGCAGCTTCAGGTGGCACGAATCGGCAAACCCCACGGCATCCGCGGCGAGGTCACCGTCCAGGTGCTGACCGACGCCCCCGGTGACCGGTTCGTCCCGGGCACCCAGTTCGTCGTGGAGCCCGCGTCCGCCGGGCCGCTCACGGTCGAGAGCGCGCGCTGGAACAAGGACATCCTGCTGCTGGCATTCGAGGAGGTGGAGACCCGCAACGATGCGGAGGCCCTGCGCGGCGCCAAGCTCTTCATCGAAACCGAAGAACTCGACGAGGACGACGACGAGGGCTGGTACGAGCACGAACTCGTCGGCCTGGACGTCCGGGTGGGCAACGAGGTGGTGGGCACGGTCTCCGCGCTGCACACCATGCCCGTCCAGGACCTGCTGGTGGTCAAGGACCGCGCCGGCAAGGAAATCCTGATCCCGTTCGTGGAGCAGATCGTCCCCGAGGTCAACGTCGCCGAAAAGTACGTCCTCGTCACCCCGCCGGCGGGCCTGTTCGAGGTCAACACGGACACCGCCGCGACCCCCGACGACGGCGACTCCGCCGACAGTGCCGCCGAGGACGCAGACGGGGACCGCGCCTAAGATGCGGATCGACGTCGTCAGTATCTTCCCCGAGTACCTCGCCCCGCTGGAGCTGTCCCTGATCGGGAAGGCCCGGCAGGACGGACTGCTGAAGCTCACCGTCCACGACCTTCGGGACTTCACCACCGACCGGCACCGCACCGTCGATGACACCCCGTACGGCGGCGGCGCCGGCATGGTCATGAAGCCGGAACCGTGGGCCCAGGCGCTCGGTGCCGTCGCGGGCACTGCGGCGGCAGGGGAGGGTGAGCTCCGGAAACCTGTGCTGATTGTCCCCTCGCCCGCGGGGGAGCGCTTCACCCAGGCCATCGCGCACGAGCTCGCCGAGGAGGAGCAGCTGGTCTTCGCCTGCGGCCGGTACGAGGGCATCGACGAACGCGTCCTCGAATGGGCGGCGGACCACTTCACCGTCCGCCCCATGAGCCTGGGCGACTACGTGCTCAACGGCGGCGAGGTGGCGGTCCTGGCGATGGTCGAGGCAATCGGGCGGCTGCTGCCCGGCGTCGTTGGCAACCCCGAATCCCTCGTGGAGGAATCGCACTCCGACGGGCTGCTGGAGTACCCGGTCTACACCAAGCCATCCAGCTGGCGCGGCCGGGACGTCCCCGCCGTGCTGCTCAGCGGCAACCACGGCAAGATCGCCCAGTGGCGCCGGCACGAACAGTACCGACGTACCGCGGAGCGCCGCCCCGACCTGCTCGAGGCGTTCGACGCCGGGACGTTGCCCCGCGCGGACCGCACCGCGTTCGCGGACCTCGGGTACGACATCGAAGACGGCCGGCTCCGCCGTCGCGCCGACGCCTGAGCACGGCCTGACACGGGACTTTCCCGCCGCCGTCGTGCGTCCGGGGGAGTCCGCGGATTCAGCAAAAGCCGCCATTCTGTGGCAAAATAAGTCCTTGTGCCTGCTGGGTGCGAACCTGCCACAGGGGGAGCGTCACCAACAGCGCGGCACCCCGGCCCGGTCAATTCCTGACTGGACCGGAACGACACATTTTCGGCGGTGATTTCCGGGCGCGACTGCGGCCGGGCTTGGCCGCCGTGACCCAACGTGAATGACCTGTGGCGTTCACCAGGAGTGGATCAATGCATATCCTCGATTCCGTCGACGCAGCCTCGCTGCGCAACGATGTTCCCGAGTTCCGCGCGGGTGACACCATCAAGGTGCACGTGAACATCATCGAAGGCAAGAACTCCCGTGTCCAGGTCTTCCAGGGCTTCGTCCTGGGCCGCCAGGGTGACGGCGTCCGCGAGACCTTCACCGTCCGCAAGGTTTCCTTCGGTGTCGGCGTGGAGCGTACCTTCCCGGTGCACTCCCCGATCATCGACAAGATCGAGCTCGTCTCCAAGGGTGACGTGCGCCGCGCCAAGCTTTACTACATGCGTGCACTGCGCGGTAAGGCTGCGAAGATCAAGGAAAAGCGCGACTTCCAGACCGCCAAGTAAGTCCCCGGACTTACTCCGCGGATCCACGGCCGGCCCGGCTCACCCCGGGCCAGCGCCACTGCGCCGATCAAGCACTTCACGCGTCAGGGGATGTGGACCATGGAACAGCCAAAACGCCGGCCCAGGAAACTGGGCTGGCGTTTTGTGCTTCTGGGGCTCGTGCTGGCCATCGCCATCAGCGGCCTGGTCAGGTCCCTGTGGCTGGACGTGTACTTCATCCCGTCCGCCTCGATGGAGCCGCTGCTGCGCGACGGGGACCGGATCCTGGTCTCCCGTACCGACTTCGCCGCCGACCCGATCCGTCGCGGCGACGTGGTGGTCTTCGACGGCCGCGGGTCCTTCGCGCCGCTGAACAGCGGCGCCGGCCCGGCCGCGGAGCTGGTGGCCGGGGCGGGGCACTGGCTGGGCATCACCGGCAGTGACACCACCTACGTCAAACGGGTCATCGGGCTGCCGGGGGACCGGGTGGTCTGCTGCGACGGTTCCGGCAAGCTCACAGTCAACGGCCAGCAACTTAGTGAACCGTATATATATCCCGGCGATGAGCCCAGCACCCTGAAATTCGACGCGATCGTCCCCGCGGGACGGCTCTGGCTGATGGGGGACCACCGGTCCAAGTCGGCCGATTCCAGGGGGCTGCTGGGGGCTCCCGGCGGCGGCATGGTGCCGCTGGACCGGGTGATCGGCCGGCCGGTGATGATCATCTGGCCGCTTGATAGATTTGCTGCACTACCGCGGCCCGACGCGGCCGCCACGACGACACAGAACGGACAGTAGATGCCCGAGACCGGACCCCGGACCCCTGAGCCCCACGGCCAGGCCGAACCCCGGGTGACGTCCGCGCCCATTCCCGACGGCGAACACCCGACGACGCGGCTCCCGGCCGTGCCGAAGACGCCTGCCCACGAGACGCCCGTCGACGGGACGTCGGCTGAGGCTCCCCGGCGCGAAGCGCCACGCGTCCCGGAACGGGCGGCCGGCGTCGCCCAGGACGGTCCCTCCCACGCGGGCCCCACGTCGGCCCGGGCTCGCCGGGCGCTGGCCCGCGAGGGCCGCAACCCGGTCCTGGTCTGGCTCCGGGAGATCGCCACCGTGGTGGTCATCGCCGTTGTCCTGTCCTTCTTGATCAAGACCTTCCTGTTCCGGGCCTTCTACATCCCGTCCGAGTCGATGATGAACACGCTGGACGTCAATGACCGGATCTTCGTGAACCTGCTGGTGCCCCAGCCGATCGCCCTGCAGCGCGGCGACGTGATCGTCTTCCGCGACACCAAGAACTGGCTGGCTCCCGCGGCGCCGAAACCGGTTGGTCCCATGACCGGGGTGCAGAACGCGCTGACGTTCGTGGGGCTGTTGCCGGACAATTCGGAGCAGCACCTGGTCAAGCGCGTCATTGGGCTGCCGGGCGACCACGTCATCTGCTGCGACGGCAGCGGCCGCCTGACCGTCAACGGCAAGGCCCTGGACGAGAAATACATCAACAGTGCCGAGGTCCCGCAGGTGCGGACGTTCGACGTCGTGGTTCCCGCCGGCAAGGTCTGGGTGATGGGCGACAACCGCAACCACTCGGCCGACTCCCGCGCCCACATAGAAACCGACGGCGGCTTCATCGACATGGCGGACATCGAGGGCCAGGCCGCCGTGATCGCCTGGCCGCTGAACCGCGTCAAGGCACTGGACAACTACCCGGACGTCTTCACCGGCGTTCCCGCCCCGTCCGGCACCCCCAGCAGCGCCCCGGCAGGAAAGTAAGGCAACAGCAGTGTCCGTCGCACCAACCCTGGACTACGAACGCCGCTTCAAGGCCTCGGGCGCACGGTTGCTGGCCGGCATCGACGAGGTCGGCCGCGGGGCTCTGGCCGGCCCGGTCAGCGTGGGGATCGCCGTCGTCGACCTGCAGCGGCAGAAACTGCTCGCCGATGTGCGGGACAGCAAGCTGCTGAAGGTTTCCGAACGCGAACGCCTGGAGCCGCTGGTGCGCGCCTGGAGCGTGGCGTCCGCCGTCGGGCACGCCTCCGCCGCGGAGATCGATGCCCTCGGGATCATCGCGGCGCTGAGGCTCGCCGGCAACCGGGCCTGGGCTGCCGTGATCGCCGGCGGCGTGACGCCCGAGGTGGTGCTGCTCGACGGCAGCCACAACTGGCTGACGACCCCGGCGCAGGCCTCCCTGTTCGATGAGGGCCCGGCGGAACCCGGCTGCGACGCACCGGTCCACACCCTGGTCAAGGCGGACATGCAGTGCCTCTCGGTCGCCGCGGCGTCCGTGCTGGCCAAGGTCGAACGCGACCGGCAGATGGCCGCCCTGCACGAGGAATTCCCGGCCTTTGGCTGGAACGAGAACAAGGGCTACGGCACCGCCGCCCACAAGGACGCCCTCCGCACCGCCGGGCCCAGCCCCTACCACCGGGTGAGCTGGCAGCTGCTGGGCGACTGAGGCACGGCCTCTTGGCTGTGGCGCCCGTCCGTGGCGCGCGGCCTCCGCCCGATGGTGCAAGATGGAACCATGAGTGCCGAAGACCTGGAAAACTATGAAACCGACATGGAGCTGCAGCTCTACCGCGAATACCGCGACGTCGTCGGGCTCTTCAGCTACGTCGTCGAGACCGAACGGCGCTTTTACCTTGCCAACCACGTCGACCTGCAGGCCCGCAGCGCCGACGGCGAGGTCTACTTCGACCTGACGCTTCAGGACGCCTGGGTCTGGGACGTCTACCGCTCAGCCCGGTTCGTCAAGAGCGTTCGCGTGATTACGTTCAAGGACGTCAACGTCGAGGAACTTCCGCGCAATGAGGAACTCGCCCTGCCCAAGGTCGAGGACCTGGGTAATTAGCGGCCCGTTTCCCGCTTCACCACCTCTTCCTGACCTCTGAACCGAGTTACCCACATAGCGTGACCTGCGGGTGCGTCGTCCGCTTCGTGGATCAGAGTGGGAGTGGAGGCGCTTTCTTGCCGATCCACGAGGGACTTAGCTGACGTCTCTCTCGCTTTGGCAGGTCCAAAGAAAACCCGCCAAATTGAACTAAGACGCAAACGGTCGGGATCTGTCAACGATTGTCGGTAATGAAGGTATCCTCCAAGCGTGGATATTTCAGCCTTCGTGGCACTTCAAAATTGGGGCTCGGTACCTGACTGGTTCGGTGCGGTCGGAACGGTAGGTGCTGTTGCGTACGCCCTTTACTCCGGACTCCGAGGTGACAAGCGCTTGGCGCAGGAGCGTCAAGAGGCCGCCGTTGATCGCGGACTTTTCCGCCAGGAGCAGGCCGAGCGGACAGCCGCTGCGAAACGACGACTAGCGGCACAAGTGACACTCCTTGCGCAAAAAGTCGATTCGTCGAATCCATCTCGTAATGGCTTTGCGGGGCCGGCGGTGAGATGGGTTGTTCATAATGGAGGCAACGAACCAATCTCGATGGTGGCGGTCGCGCAAAGGCCGATTCCTTCTGAATCTGAATCCGCAGCCGCGGAAATTGCGCATTCCTGGGCGGTTATAGAAGCCGGGGGATCCCGCGAAGTACTAACTCAACTTCGTGGCGATAATTTCCATCCAAATCGGGAGGTGCAATTCACGGACGGCACGGGGGCGCGGTGGCAAAGGAGGGCTTTCGGTGAGCTACGGGAGCTTGCCCATGAAGACCCGGAAGCGATAGAACTTAGGCTGATTTCGTAATCTGAGTCCTGGAACAGATCTACCGGTCGTCGGCGGGACGTCCACCGCCACGGGCTTCACCGAGATTCTTGTCGCTGGAGGCGTGACGTGGAGTCTGGCATTGCAGAGCGTACCTCGAAGTCAGGACGGGTGGAGTCACCGGGGTTCGCAGACAGCGGTCGCCTGTGAATAGCGACTCATACCCGTTAGACGCCAAAAAGGTTGGCCCAAACCTCGGCTGGGGGCGCTTTCGACTTTGCTTGATCACAAGGACTGTCACGTGAGGGCAACACCCGGGTATGGCGCAACCTTCACACAGGGCTCGTGGCGACGGTTGAGGGCTCGGGGCTACGACGCCCGAGGGTTAGACCTACGGTTGAGAGGACACGTTAATCCTACTCAAGCACGTAATGGTTGGCGGCGCTCCAAGCGTGTTCTGATTTATCCGATTGCAACTTAGGGAGTTGACAGTGAACGACAAGATCGAGTGGAACTGTGATGTATGCGGGCGGGCCATCGAGGACGGTCAGGGGTATCTGACGGTGAATCAGGCCCAGGTCAAAGAAGCTCAGCGGGATCTCGCTGAGTGGAAGAATCAGCACAAGACAAACGTCTTCAGCGTCACCGACCTGATGGACCGCCCGGACTTCGTCAAGTGGCAGGCCGTACACGCCTCGTGTGACCCCCGGTCAGATTATGGTGACTATAGCATCGGTATTGACCGTATTGGGACTGCCCGGCACGCACTGGGCTGGACCCTGCACTTGCACGGCAAGGAATGGACTGGAACGACAGACTGGGATGAATTCATCAAGGCCCGGGCTGAAGCGACAATGGACCGTTAGCGCGCCATCCGAAATTTCAGCGACCTCAGCGCACTCGGCGGCACATGGCTGCCGCCCGCGTCGTCGGGCCGGGGCCACTGTTGTGTTGCTGGCGCTCGGGTGCTCTCAACATTGCCCACCACCCCGGCGGTCGGCGTCCGGCTAAGCCCCCGAATCCGTCCGCGCCGGCCTTGGACGGCTCGCCCCGGTGGGCCTGGCCGAGTCGCGCCACGGTGGCTAGAAGCGCTCGGCGGCCGGTTAGGGGCGGCGCCGTGCATATATGGTCGCGTGGAGACCGCGCTACCGTTGCAGGGCTGAATCGGAGCGAGCCGGCGCGCCGTCGGGCTGCACCCGGAAGTAGGCGGGGCTGGGAGAATCGAAGGGTGCCAGCACTAGCCGTTTTCCCGCGCTCGGCGATACCGCCGCCGTCTTCGGTCGGTACCGCGACGCCGAACGCGGCCGCTCCGCCAATACCGTGCGGGCGTGCCGGGTCGATGTCGAGAGCCTCCTCGGCCACGCGGCGTCCGGGGGCGCCTCGGGACTGGGAGACCTTTAGCTCGGAACCCTCCTTCACCTCTTGCTGGGCCCCTGACCGGAGTTACCACATAGCGTGACTATCGGGTACGGTCCCGGCTTCGAGCTATCCACGCTGGAGGGATGAGAGCCAAAGACGTATTGGGCCGCCACGGCGAGGACCTGGCGGCCGGTTTCCTGGAGGGCCAGGGGATCCGGGTGGTGGACCGGAACTGGCGCTGTCCCGCCGTCGGGATCGACATCGCCGCTCTCGACGGGGACGCCCAGGTCATTGCCGAGGTCAGGCCCGGCGCTCGCTGGCGTTCGGGCACCCGCCTTCAAACTAGGGTTGTTGGACTGCAGATGTTGGTGACTGTATCTCGCCAGGCGGGCGGCATTAGTTGGGCGTCTATTGTGCATTTCATCTGCACGAGAGGCGACGAACTCAAAAGTCGCGGGATCCAGCGGAGCCGGGGGCAAGGTACGACTACGCGAGTGGCAGCGAGTTTCGGGCTAGTCGTGTGGATGGCGTTGCACGTAAAACGTGGAAGCTTGTGGCAGGATGGCCGTGCGGGCGCCGACGTGCCCATGTTGAGAGTCAAAAATTGAAGGGACCAGCCGCGTGGCGTCACAGTCGAAGAGAACGCTGACAACCAAGGATGTGTCGATTCTGCTTCAGCTCCGCGACAACGGGCAGCTGAACCTTGCACCCGCCTTTCAGCGAAACTCAGTTTGGCCTCGAAATGCGAAGGCGTACTTGATTGACACCATCCTTTCGGATAGGCCTGTGCCCGTACTTTATTTCGAACGTGGTATTAACCTTCAAACGGGGCGCCCAGAATATACGGTCATAGACGGCCAGCAGCGAATGCGGGCAGTGTTTGATTTCGTCGATGGAAGATTTTCGCTAACCGAATCTTCAGAATCACCGTGGAGTCGGAAAAAGTGGAAAACTCTAACTGAAGATGAGCGCGCTCGGATACTGAACTATGACTTCATTGTTGAGGAGCTGTCGGGGTACAAACCCGACGATATACGGGACATGTTCGGTCGAATGAACCGCTTTGTCGTGCGTCTAAATCAGCAGGAACGGCGGCGAGCAAAATATGATGGATTTTTCAAAGAATTTGTTGAAGAGATTGCCGGCTGGGAGTTCTGGAGGAACCACAGGATCGTCTCAGAAGGCGCTGCTAACCGACAGGCGAATGATGAGCTAGTGGCTGAACTGATCATTCTACTGTTGGAAGGGCCCCAAGATAAAAAGGACAGCGTTGACTTTTACTATGAGGCTTACTCCGAGCACTTCGAACCCGCCAATGAGCTACGAGACAGGCTTAAAAGTCACCTTAGGTTCCTTGAGAGTGCACTCCCGAATCTCCGCGATTTGAGGCTTCATAGCAAGACGAATTTCTACTCGCTCATCGGGGCCCTCGACAAGGTTGTGGACATCGAGGAGGGTTACGATGGAATCGATCCACAAAAGATTGGTGCCTCCTTGATTGAATTCGCGAATGAGCTTGATTCTGGAGAACCTCGCTCTGACCTCGTGGAACAATATGTCTTTGCATCAAGCCGCCAGACGGACAATCTGATGCCGAGGGAGACTCGGATACGAATTCTGACTGATGTAATCGCCGAAGCGCGATGAGCTCAGCTTTGCCGACTGCAGCGCAATGGCTGACAGCATATGAGGACTCACACGATGATTACGAGGCGGCCGCCGATTCTGCAAAACAACAGATTTTGGATGCTCTGGCCGGCAGCCCAATAGCCATCCACCAAGTCACTGCGCGCGCCAAGTCAATTGCATCTGTCCGAGGCAAGCTGCGAGACAAGGATTACGATAATCCTGAATCCCAAATGACAGACCTCCTGGGCGTTCGAGTTATTACTACCTACGAGCACGGCGTCGCAGCCGCCGTGGACGCTATCAGAGACCATTTTCGGATCGATGAGCCCAACTCGATTGATAAGACTTCAAAACTAGGAGCAGACCGATTTGGATACAGGGGTATCCACCTTGTCGCCAAAGTACGGACCGGGGCAATCGATGCTCCTGGTCTCATTCTGGGTCGAACTCAGGTGGAGATCCAAGTTCGCAGCGTCGTTGAACACGCGTGGGCGGAGATCGAGCATGAACTGCGGTATAAGTCCGGGGTTCAGTTCTCTGATGAACTGAATCGAAGGTTCAACGCTATCGCCGGAACGCTTGAAATAGTAGACCGTGAATTTACGTCAATTCTGAAAATTTTGGTTGAGGGAGTTCGGGACCTTGCCAAAAATTTGGATGCGGTTGATCCTGACCGGGCACTAGACACGACGTCTCTACTGGCCATCTTGCAACAGCGCAGACCAGATGCACCGAAGGCTGGTCCTGAGGGCCTGAAGCTTCCGCTGGGAGCAGCCCGAGAGTTTGTAGCACTGTTGAAGCAGTCAGGAATTATCAGTGTTGGCGGCCTGAACGATGCCATTCGGAATCAATCAGTTAGAAACGTGGTACACGATTACGCCCTGAACCGTGGGACAACGGCAGCGGCTGTGTCTGCATCAGCGGTGCTGGCCACGGTGCTTGGACTCAATGATTTATCCGCGTTGATGCAAACGGAGCTCTCCACTGACCAGCTCCTACTCGGTATTATCCGTAACGAACTTGCTGCGACGATCGATATGGCGACTCACGACGCCCAGCAGCAGTGATCTGCTGGGCGTTCAGGAGTGTCTTCGGACCTCGCCGCTAGTCGGTGCGGGAAGTGTTGATTCGGGGCGCTTAGCCTGTTTCGACCTGGTTGAGGGAATTGAGACGCTTCGCTTCTCGAATACCTCTGGAGGTGAGTTGGATTACACCGTCCATGCGGGAATCAATCATTGGAACGCCTATTCGGAGATCCTCGAGACAGCCATAGATTCCGGAGTTTCCCTTTTCGAAATGACGCACCCTTCCAGAGGAAAAGAGCATGCGTCGCATCGCCTGTGTTTGGTGCTCTCCAGTTCCCAGAGGCCCGGCCCCGCTCGTTAGGTTGAAGCCGGACCTGTGGATGAACGAGCCGTCGCAGCTCCAGGCGGTCGTCGTTGGAGCTGGGAAGGCAATAACAACCTCTAGGGAGTGCTGCTTAGAGGCAAGAGCGTTCAACTTACGTGAATTATGAGGTAGTAGTGGTAACAGCAGGGTAGGCACCAAGGAAGACGAGGCGCCCGAATACGAACGCCACGTGCTGGACGCCCCGCGGCAGCCGCTGGAAAGCGGCAAGCTGATTATCCACGGCGCCGCCGGGACCGCCGCTTACCCGGCCCGCTTCCAGCTGGTGCTCGCCGCCGACCCTGCCCGTGTGGGAAAGCCTCGGGAAAGGCCGTGAATAGCACCTGCACCCCAACGATGCGCCGCCGGTACTTCGACCGCTGAGTTCAATACCGACCACACGCCACGGTTAGGATCATCAGGAAGGGCCTCAATTCCGGAAACTTGGGCTTCCTCGGGCTTCCGTTCTTTTCTCGTACGGGTCCCTGACCTCGGAGTTACCCACATAGCGTGGCCTTCGGGTATTACCGGCTCTCGGTGCCCTCCACGCTGGAGGGATGAGAGCCAAAGACGTATTGGGCCGCCGCGGCGAGGATCTGGCGGCCGTTTTCCTGGAGGACCAGGGGATCCGGGTGGTGGACAGGAACTGGCGCTGTCCCGCCGGTGAGATCGACATTGTCGCGCTCGACGGCGACGCCCTGGTCATTGCCGAGGTCAAGACCCGCCGCTCGCTGGCGTTCGGGCACCCGTTCGAGGCTGTCGGTGCGGAGAAGCTTGCCCGGTTGCACCGGCTCGGATCCGCCTGGTGCCGGGAGCATGAGCTGCGGATGCCGCTGCGGCGGGTGGATGTCATCGCCGTGCTCGACGACGGCACCGGCGAGGCCGCCATCGAACACCTCAAAGGGGTGGGGTAGGTGGCGCTGGGCCGGACCTATGCCGTGGCCCTGGTGGGCCTCAACGGGTACATCGTCGAGGTCGAGGCGGACATCGGGCAGACGCTGCCGGCGTTTGTGATCCTCGGCCTGCCGGACGCGTCGCTGAACGAGGCCAGGGAGCGGATCCGTTCCGCCGCGCAGAACTCCGGCATCCCGCTGAGCCGGCGGAAGATCACCGCCAACCTGATACCGGCGTCGTTGCCCAAACGCGGCTCCGGCTTCGATCTGGCCATCGCCATGGCCGCGCTGTTAGCGGCCAACGACATCCGGTCCACCGGTCGGCACGTGTTCCTCGCCGAACTGGGCCTGGACGGCCGGCTCCGCCCCGTCCGCGGCATCCTTCCCGCCGTCATGGCCGCCGTCCGGGCCGGCTACCCTGACGTTGTGGTGGCGCAGGCCAACGCAGCTGAGGCCGAACTGGTCCCCGGCGCCAGGGTGCGCGCCTACACCACCCTGGCCCGTCTGGCCTTCGACTTCGGCGCCGATCCGCAGGACCTGGCCCTCGACGCCGGCCCGGGGGAGGAAGCCGACGACGGCGACGGGCACCCGGAGCCGCCGATGGTGCCGGACATGGCCGACGTGTCTGGCCAGGCCGAGGGACGGCGTGCCCTCGAGGTGGCGGCCGCCGGAGCGCACCACGTTCTGCTGACCGGGCCGCCGGGCGCCGGCAAGACCATGCTGGCCGAGCGCCTGCCCGGGCTGCTGCCGGACCTTGACGACCAGGAGGCGATGGAGGTCACCGCCATCCACTCTCTCAGCTCCCTGACCACGTCGGCGGTAACCCTCCGGCGCAGGCCGCCCTACGAGAGCCCCCACCACACCGCCACCGCGGCCGCCATCATCGGCGGCGGCTCGGGCCTGCCCCGGCCCGGCGCCGCGTCCCGGGCCCACCGCGGCGTGTTGTTTCTGGACGAGGCACCCGAGTACGAACGCCGGGTCCTGGACGCCCTGCGGCAACCGCTGGAAAGCGGCGAGCTGATCCTCCACCGCGCCGCCGGCACCGCCGCCTACCCGGCCCGCTTCCAACTGGTCCTCGCCGCGAATCCTTGCCCGTGTGGCAAAGCCTCGGGGAAAGGCGTGGAATGCACCTGCACCCCGACGATGCGCCGCCGGTACTTCGCCCGGCTCTCCGGGCCGCTGCTGGACCGGGTCGACATCCAGCTGGATGTCGAACGGGTGGCGCTCGCCGACTTCGGGGCGCCCAGGGTGGAGGAAACGTCCGCCGCCATTGCCGCCCGGGTCAGGGCGGCGAGGGATACCCAGCTGGACCGGCTGCGACCGCTCGGCTTCGAGACCAACGCGCAGGTCCCCGGGAGGGTGCTCCGCGGCGGGCTCCGACTCGGCAGCCACCACACCGTCATCCTGGACCGCGCCCTGGAACGCGGCTCCCTCACCGCCCGGGGCTACGACCGGGTACTCCGCCTGGCCTGGACGGTCGCCGATCTAGCCGGGCGCGGGAGCCCCGACGCCGACGACGTCGGCCAGGCCCTGGCCCTGCGGCAGTCCGGCGGAGCAACCTCATGACAGCGTGCCCCACCCCGAGGAGAACAGCATGACCGCGAACGAGCGCACGGCCAGGGCCGCCTTGTCCCGGCTGATGGAACCGCAGGACGCCGCGGGCCTGGCTCTGGTGCAGGCCGCCGGTGCGGAGGACGCCCTCCGGATCGCCACCGGCCAGCTGAAGCCCGGCCCCTCCCTGGAACAGGAGATCACCGGGCTGCTGGCGGACGCCGGTGCCGGCGGCGGCTGGTTGGGCCTGGGCATGGCGCTCAAACGCTGGGCACCCCGCGTCCCGGACCTCGCCCCGGCACGGGACTTGGCTACCATGCAGCGGCTCGGCGGAAGGCTGCTAATCCCCTCCGACCAGCTGTGGCCGGCGCAACTGGCGGATTTGGGGCTGCAGGAGCCGCTGTGCCTGTGGTGGCGGGGCGTGGAGCAGGAGTTGCCTCCTCCGACGAAGGCTGTCGCCCTCGTCGGGTCGCGGGACAGCACCTCCTACGGCTCCTCCGTTACCGCCGATCTAGCCTACGCCCTGGCTCAGCGCGGTTTCACCATCGTCTCGGGCGGGGCCTACGGGATCGACGCCCACGCCCACCGGGCCGCTTTGGCCGGGGCCACCGGCCTGCCGACGATCGCGGTGATGGCCGGGGGAGTGGACCGCTTCTATCCGTCCGGGAACGAGGACCTACTCCGCACGGTGGCCAACCAGGGCGCGGTGCTGGCCGAGGTCCCTCCCGGCTCCGCGCCCACCAGGTACCGCTTCCTGCAGCGCAACCGGATCATCGCCGCCCTGGCCGGGGCCACCGTGGTGGTGGAGGCGCGCTGGCGCTCCGGCGCCCTCAACACCGCCCACCACGCCGAAACCCTCGGCCGGGCGGTCGGCGCCGTCCCCGGATCGGTCCACAGTGCCAACTCCGCGGGCTGCCACCGGCTGCTGCGGGAGGGCGGGGCGGTGTGCGTCACGGATGCCGCGGAGATCGCCGAACTCGTCTCGCCCAGCGGTGACTCCCTGCCGAACCCGGCAGCGGGACGGTCGGAGGCCCACGACGGGCTGACCCTGGAAGACCTGATCCTCCTCGACGCGCTGCCGTTGCGGGTCACCAGCACCGTGGAGAAACTGGCGGTCGTCGCCGGGCTAAGCCCCGAGTCCGTCCGGGCCGGCCTGGGACGGCTCGGCCTGGTGGGCCTGGCCGAGTCCCGCCACGGTGGCTGGAAACGCTCGGCGGCGGCGGGTTAGGGCAGACGCCGTGCATCCCGCGTCGCCAAGAGGGGGCGGTACCGTGGCAAGCCCGCTCGAGCCGGAAGGAAACGGCGCGCCGTCGGGCTCCGCCGGGAAGCAGGATGGGGCTGGGAGAGTGGAAGGGTGCCAGCTCCAACCATCCCTCCCGCGCTCGCCGATGCCGCCGCCGCCTTCGGCCGGTACCTCGACGCCGAGCGCGGCCGCTCCGCCCACACCGTGCGCGCGTATCTGGCCGACGTCGAGAGCCTCCTCGGCCACGCCGCGTCCGAGGGTGCCACGGGACTGGGAGATCTCGAGCTCGGGACCCTCCGCCGCTGGCTGGGCGCCCAGAGCGAGGCCGGCATGGCCCGGGCCACCCTGGCAAGACGGGCCGCCACCGCGCGGGCCTTCACCGCGTGGGCCGTCCGCGAGGAACTCCTGGCCGCCGACCCGGCCCTCCGGCTGCGGGCCCCCAAACGCGAGAAGTCCCTGCCCGGCGTGCTCCAGCAAGGCCAGGTCCAGCGCCTGGTCGCCAGCGCCGAAGCGGCCGCGGCGGACGGCGGCCCCATGGCCCTGCGGAACCGGGCCATGCTGGAACTGCTCTACGGCACCGGCATCCGCGTCGGCGAGCTGACCGGCCTCGACATCGACGACCTCGACCCGGACCGCCGCACCCTCCGGGTGCTCGGCAAGGGCAATAAGGAACGGACTGTGCCCTACGGTGTCCCGGCCGCGCTCGCCGTCGACGACTGGCTCCGGCGCGGCCGTCCCGCGCTGGTCACGGCAGGCTCCGGGCCCGCCCTCTTCCTCGGCGCGCGCGGCAACCGGGTGGACCAACGGCAGGTCCGCAGCGTCGTCAAGGACCAACTGGAGGGCCTCGGGGACACCTCCGCCACCGGCCCGCACGCGCTGCGGCACTCGGCTGCCACCCACCTGCTCGACGGCGGCGCCGACCTCCGGGCCGTCCAGGAGATCCTCGGCCACAGCAGCCTCGCGACCACCCAGATCTACACCCACGTCTCCGTGGACCGGCTCCGCAGCAGCTATCAACAGGCCCACCCGCGCGCCTGAAACAGCATCCGCGACACGCCGAAAACCCGGTGGTGACGGCGCGCTGCGCGGCACTGGCTTATTAGGGTGGGGTACGGCACAATGGGGTTCACGCCCGGCATCCACCACGGGGTCACGCGAAGCTTTCGAGTTTCCCGGCCACCACGGATCCGGACGTGCTTTATGTCGAGTCACCCTGAGTTTCAAAAGTATTTGAGTCACCACACAACTGAATAGTCTGGCAGGGGCACCAGCCCCGCACGCGGGCAACCGCGGCAGACGGACATCCGGGCAGAGGTCGTTGGGGAAGACGTACCTATAGCTATGGAGGATGGAATGTCTGTTGCACTAACCCGTGGTGTCCTGTTCGTTCACTCGGCCCCGACCGCCCTGTGCCCCCACGTTGAGTGGGCCATTGGCTCGGTCGTGGACAAGCGCACGGACCTTGAGTGGACCCCGCAGCCCGCCGCGCCCGGAATGTTCCGGGCCGAGCTCTCGTGGACCGGTACGCCGGGGACGGGAGCTACCTTGGCGTCGGCACTGCGCGGCTGGGCCCACCTACGCTACGAGGTGACGGAAGAGCCCAGCCAGGGAGTGGACGGCGGCCGCTGGTCCCACACCCCTGAGCTCGGCATCTTCCATGCCGTCACCGACGTGCACGGCAACATTATGGTCTCCGAGGACCGCATCCGCTACGCCTATGAATCCGGCGCGGGCGACCCCTCCGCCGTCTACCACGAGCTCTCCCTCGCCCTCGGCGAGGCCTGGGACGAAGAGCTGGAGCCCTTCCGGCACGCCGCCGAGGGCGCCCCCGTGCGCTGGCTCCACCAGGTCGGCTAGCCTCCCTCCCACGACTCCCCGGCAGGCTCCGGCGCCGCTTCCTCCATGGCGGCGCACAGAGCCAGCGGGAGGGAGCTGACCGGGGACTGCCCTGCCTACCAGGGCGAAATCGGCACTGTCCCGATGCGCCGGCCCTCGGCGTCGCACAGGTGCCCCATCCGCTTGGGCGTGCTCAGCGCCACCATCCGGTCCAGCACGCCCAGGGTCGGGAAGACGGCGCTCGTCCGCGCCTCCACCCGCTGCAACTCGCCGAGGTCCCTGACCCAGAACGTGGCGTAAAGGTTGGCCGTCCCCGTCACCGCCGCCACGAACCGGCACTCCGGCCACGCGGCCAGCTCCCGGCCGATCCGGTCCAAGTCCTGCCCCGGCGCGACGCCCAGCAGCGAGGCCTGGATCGGCCAGCCGGCCAGCGGATGGGCGATCTCGCAACGGAAGGTCATGATCCCCGAGGAGATCAGGCGGTTCACCCGGCGCCTCGCCGTGGCCGTGCTCGCGCCCGTCAACGATGCCAGCTCCGCCCATCCCAGCCGCCCGTCCAGGGACAGGTGCTCCAGCAGGGACCGGTCCAGGTCGTCCAGGACCATGGCGTAGGTGCCTTGACCCACGGACATGGTGCTCCGGTTGAGGACATTGAGCTGGCTCGGGTCCAGCGACCGTAGCCGCCAGCGGCTCCCTTCCAGATAGAGGGACGTGGTGAGAAGCACGGACACGGACACCACCCCCGGCACCCCGTAGACCTTGGTGGTCAGGAAGACGTCCAGTTCGCGCAGGTCACGGGTCAGCACGTCGCAATTGATGTCGTGACCGCCTGTGGCGACCTCAATCGTGGCAACCTCGGGACACGCGGAGAGCCGCTCCACCAATGCCGTCCGGGTACCCGGATCCGTGCGGATCATGACGTAGGAGATGCAGCGGCTGCGGCTGAATTCCCGACCGAAAGAGGCCGTGATCCAGGCCAACCCCGCGGCGGTCATCCGGTCCCACCGGCGGGCGAGTGTGGTCGCCGTCGTGCCCAGCGGACCGGCCAGCTCCGCCCAGCTGGCCCGCGGGCGCAGCTGCAGGGCGTTCACCAGCGCCAGGTCCAGCTCACCCAGCGTGACCGAATCCTGCATATTACGCAGAGTAGAGTCCGTTTCCGTCAATTTGGGCGTCTGCATGGGCCAAGTATCACACGGTGGAGGGGTTGACCCGGTCCCCGTGACCGCCCGACTACCGAAAGCATGGAGAGCGTGACGATCTCAGACACCAGGAAACCCACCCGCACCCAGGAACTGGCGGCGGAGCTCGCCGACGGGCTCGTCTCGTTCCGGCGGGAGCTGCACCGGATCCCGGAGCTGGGCAACGACCTGCCCCTGACCCAGCGCCGGCTCCTCGCCGAACTGGAGGGCCTCGGCCTGGAGATCACGCTGGGACGGAGCCTGAGCTCCGTGACGGCGGTCCTCCGCGGTGGCGCAGTGCCGGCCGGCGGAACCAAGCCCGTGGTGCTGCTCCGCGGCGACATGGACGCCCTGCCCGTGACCGAGGACAACGGGCTGGAGTACCGCTCCTCGCACGAGGGGTTGATGCACGCCTGCGGCCACGACATGCACGTCGCGGGCCTGGTGGGCGCGGCCCGGATCCTGTCCTCGCTGAAGGACGAGCTGGCCGGCGATGTCGTGTTCATGTTCCAGCCGGGGGAGGAAGGCCCCGGGGGAGCGTTGCCGATGATCGAGGAGGGCGTCCTCGAGGCCGCCGGGCGGCGCGTGGACGCGGCCTTCGGCCTGCACGTCTTTTCCGCGGCGCACCCGCGCGGCGTCTGGTTCGGCCGCCCCGGCCCCCAGATGGCCGCCGTCGACGACCTCCACGTCCGGTTCATCGGATCCGGCGGCCACGGCTCCCAGCCGCACCACGCCAACGACCCCATCCCGGCCCTCTGCGAGGCGGTCACCGCACTTCAGACCATGGTGACCCGGGCCTTCGACGTCTTCGATCCGGTGGTCCTCACCGTGGGACGGATCGCCGGCGGCACCCGGGAAAACATCATCCCCGAGCACGCCGAATTCGACGCAACCGTCCGCAGCTTCAGCGCCGAATCCCGGGCCGCCATCAAGGAACGCAGCGTGCGGCTGCTCGAGGGCATCGCCGCCTCCCACGGCCTGAAGGCCGACGTGAACTACCACGAGCTCTACCCGGTCACGGAGAACGCCCCGGACGAGTACGAGCTGGCCCGCGGGGCCATCGTGGACCTCTTCGGCGAGGACCGCTACGAGCCCATGGCCAACCCGATGCCAGGCGCCGAGGACTTCTCCTTCGTCGGCAACGAGGTCCCGAGCGCCTACCTCTTCCTCAGCGCCTGCGCCCATGGCGACCCCGCCGACGCCGGCTCCAACCACTCACCCCACGCGCTCTTCGACGACGCCGTGCTCCCGGACGCCGCCGCCTGGCTGGCCGAGGTGGCGCTGCGCCGGATCAACCAGGGAGCCTAGGACAGCCCGCCCGACCACCACGTGGGAGGGCACCAGGAAAGGTAGTAACAGCATGAACGTACTGAATGGGCAGCGCCTCCGCACGGCGGCGGCCGCAGCGGCCGTCCTCGTCGCCCTGAGCGCCTGCACGAACGCGTCCGAGGCGGGGTCAGGTTCCGGGGCAGGTTCGGGCACCGGCGGCAGCGGGCAGGCGACGGCGACGTTTGACCCGGGAACCGTCGCCAAGGACGACGCCCTGGCCGCCAAGGTGCCGGACCAGGTCCGGTCCAAGGGGAAGCTGACGGTAGGCTCGGACACCACCTACGCCCCGGCGGAGTTTCTTGCGGCCTCCGACGGCCAGACCCCGGTGGGGTACGACGTCGACCTGGCCAAGGCGATCGGCGCCACCCTGGGCCTGAAGGTGGAGGTGCAGACCTCCCCGTTCGAAGGCATCCTCCCGTCCCTCGGCCCGAAGTACGACCTGGGTGTGTCCTCGTTCTTCATCACGAAGGAGCGCAGCAAGGCCGCCAACTTCGTCAGCTATTTCCAGGCCGGGACGCAGTGGGCGGTGCAGAAGGGCAACCCGAAGAACATCTCCCTGGACGACCTGTGCGGGAAGACCGTCGGGGTGCAGACCGGAACCTTCCAGGAGAACCCGGACATCTCCGGACGGAGCGCCCAGTGCGTCGCGGCCGGCAAGCCCGCGATCGACGTCGTCTCCCTGAAGAACCAGACCGACGTCACCACCCGCCTGGTGGCCGGAGGCATGGACGCAATGGCTGCCGGGTCCATCACGGTGGCCTACGCCATCACCCAGTCCGACGGGAAGCTGCAAACCCTCGGCGACGTCTACGGCGCCTCGCCGGTGGGCATCGCCGTCGCCAAGTCTGACACCGCCCTCGCCGAGGCGGTGGCCGGGGCCACCAACAAGCTGATCCAGGACGGGACGTACAAGAAGATCCTGGCTGCGTGGGGCACCGACGGCGGCGCCATCGCCAAGGCCGAGGTCAACCCCACGGTCAATAAGTAACGGCCGGGCCAACGCCAACGCAAACGACGGCGGCCAGGTTCCCCGCGAAGGGAACC